>JAEWNX010000236.1 GCA_023461135.1 Pseudomonadota bacterium | reverse complement strand
AAACTGCGCATCCGTCGCCGCATCGGGCGCTAAGGGCACACTCGCGCATCCGGCGAGCACACTCGCGCCGGCGAAGAGCAGCGCGCGTCGGTCAAGCATAGTGAAGACGCATCCCGGCGACAGGATACGCGAACGCGCGCGCGTGTCAGCGTGGATGGTTAGCGGAAGTTCCGGGAGCCGCTGTTAGGCGGCGACGACCCCGGTGGACGGCGTAACCGCCGCGCCTTGCTCTTGCGGATCGCGCAGAACGTAGCCACGGCCCCACACCGTTTCGATGTAGTGCTCGCCGCCCGTCGCGGCCGCCAGCTTCTTGCGAAGCTTGCAGATGAAGACGTCGATGATCTTCAGTTCCGGCTCGTCCATGCCGCCATAGAGGTGGTTCAGGAACATCTCTTTGGTGAGCGTGGTGCCTTTGCGGAGCGAGAGCAGCTCCAGCATCTGGTATTCTTTGCCCGTCAGGTGGACGCGCTGGCCGGTGACTTCGACGGTCTTGGCGTCGAGATTGACCGTGATGTCGCCCGTTTTGATGACGGAATGAGCGTGGCCCTTGGACCGGCGGACGATCGCGTTGATCCGCGCGATCAGCTCGTCCTTGTTGAAGGGCTTGGTCATGTAGTCGTCGGCGCCGTAGCCGAGACCGCGGACCTTGGTGTCGATGTCCGCGGTGCCGGAGAGGATCAGGATCGGGGTGTTCACCCGCGCGACCCGCAGCTGCTTCAGCACGTCATAGCCGTGCATGTCAGGCAGCGAGAGATCGAGGACAATGATGTCGTAATCGTAGAGCTTGCCGAGGTCGATGCCTTCCTCGCCCAGATCGGTCGAGTAGATATTGAACCCTTCGGATTTGAGCATCAGCTCGATGCCCTGCGCCGTGGCGCTATCGTCCTCGATCAGCAGAACTCGCATTGAATGGCTCCCCGTCGGCACAGAGGCCGGGCACAGTTAACTCACAGAATCGATGGCAGAGGTTTAACTTTCGTAAACGCCGTCAACGATTCTTACCGAGCCGGTGTGCTTACCTCGGTACTGCCGACCCATCAGCTTCCCGTTAAGCATCCTTAGAATCTGATTTGGATTCGCGTGTCTATATGCATGTGTGCGGGAACATGTGCGCCGCAAGCACCTGTTATTGAATCGGTTTGCGAACAACGCTTGGAAAGATTCAGGTTTCGCTAACCATACGCGCCCAAGAAAGTGTGAGGAAACTTTCGCGGCGATGTCTTCCATCCTCTCAGCACTCGCGCGCGACATCGAAGCGCTTGATCCGCGCACGTTCGAGGGGCGCGTGACGGGATTGTCAGGCGCGCTGATCGAAGCGACCGGTCCGATGGAAGCGCTCGCGCTCGGTGCGCGGGCAACCGTCATGAGCGCGCGGCCGACGCGCGCGGAGATCGTCGGCTTCCGCGGAGACCGCGCGCTGCTCGCGCCTTACGACGCCATCGAAGCGATCCGCCCCGGCATGCGCGTGGCGCTCGAAGGCGGCGCGCAGAGCGTCAGGCCCTCGCGCGCCTGGCTTGGGCGCGTGATCGATTGCTTCGGCCAACCGGTGGACGGGCAGGGGCCGTTGCCGCCGGGCCTGCGCCCGCACCTGGTGCGCGCCCCGCCGGTTTCAGCGCATGAACGCGCTCGTGTGGGCGGGCGGCTCGATGTCGGCGTGCGTGCGATCAACCTCTTTGCCGCGATCTGCCGCGGCCAGCGCATGGGCGTTTTCTCCGGCTCCGGCGTGGGCAAGTCTGTGCTGATGTCCATGCTCGCGCGCGGCGCCGCAGCCGATGTGATCGTGATCGGCCTTGTGGGCGAACGCGGCCGCGAGCTCAAAGAATTCATCGAGGACACGCTGGGCGAAGAAGGCCGCCGTCGCAGCGTCGTTGTCGTCGCCACGTCCGACGAAAGCGCCGCGCGGCGACGCCTTGCGCCGCACATGGCGTGCGCCGTCGCCGAACACTTCCGCGATGAAGGGCTCGATGTGCTGCTGTTGGTCGATAGCGTCACCCGCTTTGCCATGGCGCAGCGCGAGATCGGCCTGTCGGTTGGCGAGCCGCCGACGACGAAGGGCTACACACCGTCCGTGTTCGCCGAACTGCCCAAGCTGCTCGAACGCGCCGGTCCCGGCCGCGAAGGCGAGCACGGCTCGATCACGGCGCTCTTCACCGTGCTGGTCGACGGCGACGATCATAACGAGCCGATCGCCGACGCCGTGCGCGGCATTCTCGACGGTCACATCGTCATGGAGCGCGCGATCGCCGAGCGCGGCCGCTATCCCGCGATCAACGTGCTCAAATCCATCTCGCGTCTCATGCCGATGTGTCACACCGCGGATGAGAACGTGCTCATCGCGCGTGCGAAAACGGCCCTCTCGCTCTATGGGGAGATGGAAGAACTCATCCGCATCGGCGCCTACAAGCCCGGCGCCGATCTCGACGTGGACGAAGCCGTGCGCGTCCGCCCGGGGCTTGAAGCGCTCCTCAGTCAAGGCCGCGACGAACGCGCCAGTATCAAGGACGGATTTGCGATGCTGACTGAGGCGCTGGCGTGAAATCGCTCCGCACGCTCCTCAAGCTCGCGCGGCGCGACGTGGAAACGCTGCGTCGCGCGCTCGCGGATCAGATCCAGCGTCTGCAGACCATTGAAGACCGTGTTGTCGGCCACGAAGCCACCATACGCTCCGAACAGCAGGCGGCGCTCAAGGACTACGAATCCGGGCGCGCGTACGGCGGGTACGCCGCCGCCGCCGTCGCGGCGCGGCGGGGACTGGAGTCCGAGCGCGATATCGTCGCGGCCGAGATCGATCGGCTCCGAACGCTGATCAGCGAAGCGCTCGTGGAGGCGCGAAAGTTTGAGCGGCTGATCGAACTGGAAGAAGCGCGCGAAAAGGCGGCGCGCGACAAACGCGAGAACGCCGAACTGGATGAATTCGCGACGCTGCGCGCGGCGCGGCCTAATTCGCGTTGAGCGTTTCGACGATGCGGATCACGTCTTCGTACGCCTGGCTTTGCGGGTGGCGCACGGGCAGGGGCGTTTGCGCGCGGATGCTATCGGGCACGCGCGGGTCGCGGCAGATCGCGCCGGCGAAGCGCGGGCGGAAGCCGAGATATTCGTTACACGCCAGTGCGAACTGATCGAACACCTTGCGCCCTTTGACGCGGTTCTCGGCCATGTTCACGATCACCCATGGCGTGATCTGCGCGCCTTGCAGGCGCAGCAGCTTCACCATGGCGTAGGCGTCGGTGAGAGCCGTGGGCTCTTCGGTGGTGACGAGGATGAGACGATCCGCGGCACGTGCAAAGCGCAGCACCGTCGGATCGATGCCAGCGGCGAGATCGAGGATGATGCGGTCATAGTGCGGCGCAAGCTTGGTAAGGCCGGTGGCGATGCGGCCGACTTCTTCCAGCTTCACCGCGCCGAGCGCGCCTGAGCCGGAGTGGCCGGCGATGAGATCGAAGCCGCCATTGCGTCCCGGTCCGCCCAGCACCGGCGTCACAGCAGCGTCGAGCTCCAGGAAGCCGCGGACGACGGAATGAACGTCGGCCGTGGGACGCACGCCGAGCTGCACGTCGACGTTCGCAAGGCCCAGGTCGCAGTCCACCAGCAGTGCGCGCTGGCCGGCGCGGCCGAACGCGATCGACAGCATGGTCGACAGCCACGTCTTGCCGACGCCGCCCTTGCCGGAGGCGACGGCGAAAATCGGCGCTGCCCGCGTGCGGGGGAGCGGCTCGGAAGGCATGGCGGCGTTCGCGCCTGACATGGTTCGATATAGCGCCGTGACTCATTTCGGAGCGGTTAGCGGGGGTGGTGGTTTTGGTTAAGCGGGAGTGAATGACGACGAATTATGAAGTTTCGGAGCGCGAGCCTTCAGGCT
>JAEWNX010000235.1 GCA_023461135.1 Pseudomonadota bacterium | reverse complement strand
GCCGAGTCCCGTCGCCATAATAAACCTTGAAGCCGAAATTGGCCGCGGCCTGGATCATCTCGACGTCGGTTTCGATCAACGAAATATCGACGCCGCGCGCGAGCAGCGATTGGCTGACGAGCTGCCCAAAGCGGCCGAAGCCGATGAACAACACGCGGCCATGCAGATCGTGCGCATCCTCCACGCCCTCGCGCGAAATCTCGCGCTCAGGCAGGACGCGGTTGAGCAGAAGGACGACGAGCGGGGTCAGCGCCATCGAAATGATGACGATCGCCGTCGCTGCGGCGGCGTACCGGCTATCGAGCACGCCAGCCAGGAGTGCCGCTGCGTACAATACGAACGCGAATTCCCCGCCCTGCGCGAACAATGCGGCGCGCTGGAATGCTTCACGATGATCGGCCTTGAAGACGCGCGCGACGCCGTAAATGCCCAGCGCCTTCACGGCCATGTACGCGACAACGCCGGCGGCGATGAGCTGCCAGTCCGCCGCGACGGTGGCGAGGTTGAGCGACATGCCGACGCTGAGGAAGAAAAGCGCCAGCAGGATGCCGCGGAACGGCTCGATGTCCGCTTCGAGCTGATGGCGGAAGGTGGATTCCGACAAGAGCACGCCGGCGAGGAACGCGCCCATCGCCATCGAAAGTCCGCCCCAATCCATGAATAGCGCGGCGCCGAGCACGACAAGCAACGCCGCCGCCGTCATCACTTCGCGCGCGCCGAACCGCGCCAGGAGGCCGAACATCGGATTGAGCAGCCAGCGTCCAGCGGCGTACACGGCCGCGATGGAGACAAGTCCGATCGTCACGCTCTGCCAAGCAGGACGCGCGTTCTCGACCACCTCCCCGCTCATCGCCGCGAGCAGCGCAACGAACCCCAAGAGCGGCACGATCATGAGATCTTCGAGCAGGAGGATCGAAACCGCGCGTTGACCGGCGGACGTTGTGGTTTCGCCGGCGTCGTCGAGCATTTTCATGATGACCGCTGTCGACGAGAGCACGAAGCCCATCGCCGCGATCGTCGCAGCCTGCCACGGCAATCCGGCGGCAATGCCGACAAGCGATAGAAGCGCGCTGCAGACGAGCACTTGTGTCAGCCCAAGGCCGAAAATCTCGCGCCGCAACGCCCACAGCTTCGCCGGACGCATTTCCAGGCCGATAATGAAGAGGAACATCACGACGCCGAATTCGGCGACGTGCAGGATGCTCTCTGGGTCACTGAACAAGCCCCAGCCGAGCTGGCCAATGCCCCATGGGCCGATGATCACGCCGGCGGCGAGGTAGCCCAGCACCGAGCCCAGGCCCAGCCGCCGAAACAACGGCGCCGCCACGACGGCCGCGCCGAGCAGCACGACGGCGTGCTCCAATCCTAAGCCGCCATCGGATTCCACAGCCATCTCAACGCCCTTGGCTCGCGCCCACCGTCCGCAGATGGCGCCTTTGCGGGCCGCTTTGAACCCCTCGGGGCCACGAATCATCTATGCTCGTTCTTTCCCCTTCACTGGCCCCGTCACGGAGCGCGCGATGATCGAGAACACGAAGCTGACGGCGCTTGTCGCCTCGCGCATCTGCCACGACATGGTCGAGCCCATGAGCGCGATCATCCAGGGGCTTGAGATGATCAAGACGGGCGAAGGCAAGCTCGATCCGGATGCGGTGTCATTGCTCGACCATGGCGTCGGCAAAGCGTGGGCGAAGCTGGAGTTCTTCCGCTTCGCGATGGCGGGCGCGATGGCCGAGGGCGAGTCGACGCTCGAAGAAGGCCACGCGGTTGCGGACAAATTGTACTCGGTGCTGAAGCCGGAGCTGATCTGGAGCGCGCCGGCGGTGACCATGCCGCGCCCGGCGGTGCGAGTGATCGTGAATTTGTTGCTGATCGCCAACGAATGTCTGCCGCGCGGCGGCACGGTGGAGATCACGGCCGAAAAGTACGGCGATGGCGGCGAAGTCGTTGTGACGGCGAAAGGTCCGCGCGCGAAGATGCGTGAGGCCACGTCCGCGGCGCTCTCGGGGACTGCCAACGAAGGCGATCTTTCGGGGCACACGATCCAGCCCACGCTGACTGCCCTGCTCGCTCGCCAAGGCGGGGTGGAGCTTTCGGCGCGGGATAGCGAAGAAAAGGTGGAGCTGATCGCTCGCTCGGCGGCGTTCAAACTCTAGCCCTTTATTAACCGGCGCACCTGAAATCTTGGGCGATTCCGACGGAGTTCGCCCTATGAGACGCTGTCTCGTCGTCGACGACAGCCGCGTGATCCGCAAGGTCGCGCGCCGCATCCTTGAAGATATGCGCTTCGAGATCGAAGAGGCCGCAGACGGCTTGGAAGCGCTGCAGGCGTGCCGGCGGCATATGCCCGATGCGATCCTGCTCGATTGGACGATGCCCGTGATGAGCGGGATCGATTTTCTGAAGCAGCTTCGCCAGGAGCCCGGCGGCGATAAGCCGATTGTGGTGTTCTGCACGACGGAAAATGACGTCGAGAAAATCGCCGAGGCGCTGAAGGCTGGCGCGGACGAGTACATGATGAAGCCGTTCGACGGCGACATCCTGCAATCGAAGTTCGCCGAAGCGGGCCTCCTCTGATGCTCAACGACGCCGAGGTCGCCCTGATCGCGCGCGAAGTGAAGAGCCGCTCGGGCGCGGTGCTGACGCGCGAGATGGGCGGCGCCATTGCGATGCGGCTGATGCCGCTGGCGCGGCGCGAGGGCTTTGGCTCGGTGCATGAACTGATCGGCGCGGCGCGTATTCGCGCGGATGGCGCACTCTGGAACGCCGTCGCCGATTTTCTGGCGCAGAGCGACACGCGGTTTTTCCGCGACCGGGCGCTGTTCAAGCGGCTGCGCGAAGACGTGCTGCCGGCGGCGCTTGCCCGGCGCGGGCATGAGCGGATCAGGGTTTGGTCAGCCGCCTGCTCTACCGGACAAGAAGCGTATTCGACGGCGATGCTGATCGAGGAAATCCGCGAGCAAGGGCTGAACCCGGCTTGCGAGATCATCGCGACGGATTTTTCCGAGCGGCTGATCCAGAAGGCGCATGCGGGGCTTTACACGCAATTTGAAGTGCAGCGCGGGCTGCCGATCCGCAAGCTGATCGCGCACTTCGAGAAGACCGGCGACCTTTGGCGGATTTCGGACCGGCTGCGCGCGTCGGTGACGTTTTCGGCGCACAATCTGCTGAAGCATCCGGGCGCGTTGGGGCAGTTCGACGTGATCCTGCTGTGCCATGTGCTCGGCGGGTTCGATGCGGAGACGCGAGCCGCTGTTGTGTTGCGCGCGGCGGATGCGTTGGCGCCGCACGGGGTGATCGTGCTGGGCGAAGGCGAGACGCTGCCGGACGGGTGCGAGGGCCTGGTGTGTGAGAACGGCGTCGTGACGAAGAAGAGCGCGGCGCGAGCCGCCGCCTAGTCAGGCGGCGATGCCTGGAAACGTTTGCTGGCTTTGACGAGTTCGGGCGCGTGGTCGGCGTGGGCCATGACGGCGTCGCCATCGCGCCAATCGACATTTTCGCGGCACACCGGGCAGACGTAGAAGTCTTCGCGCGCCGTCTTGGCGGCGGTGCTTGCGGCGGGCGGGGTGCGATCGATCTCGGCCACGGGCGTAAAAACGGAGTCGCCCGGGGCGGGTTCCCTGACGGCTCCCTCACGGTTTTGGGAGACGGCCCGTCCGAGCCCCCGCTGGGTCGTAGGCATGAGTGCTCCTTGTTGGCTTTGCGCCGGAAAAAAGCGGGGGCGAGGCGCGGTGGACTGCGC
>JAEWNX010000234.1 GCA_023461135.1 Pseudomonadota bacterium | reverse complement strand
GTGTAATCTACGACCGGGATTACACGGGCGTAGTTGAGACGGGTAGGGCCGATCACGCCCAGCGCACCGACCACCCGCCGTTCGGCGTTCATATAGGGCGCAACGATCAAACTGGAGCCCGAGAGCGAAAAAAGCGGGTTTTCCGAGCCGATGAAGACGCGCACCGCGTCGCCGGCCTTGGCCAGATCCAGCACCTGGATCAGTTCGCGCGTCTTTTCCAGATCGTCGAACAGCCGCTGCGCCCGCTCCAGGTCGACGATCGCCTGCTGGTCCTTCAGCAGGTTCCCTCGGCCGCGCACGATCAGGGAGCGGCCGTGCGTCGGGTCTTCGCCTGACCATTCGACGAGACCGCCTTCGACGAGCTTTGCGGTCGCCTCGTCGAGGGCGGCCCGATCTTGGCTGAGCGCCTCCGCGGCCGCCAAGCGCGCTTCGCCCAAAGTGCGGCCCTTGAAGCGCGCATTGAGGTAGTTGGCCGCTTCGACCAGCACGCTTTGCGGAAGATCGGGCGGCGTGTTGAGGACACGGTTCTCGATCTGATTGTCTTCGAATACGAGCACCAAGAGCGCTTGGCCTGGGCCGATCGAGACGATCTCCGCATGGCGAACCGGCGCGTCGCGCTCCGGCGTGACGACCAGCCCGGCGCCGCCGGCAAGGCCTGACAGGAGTTCGGACGCAGCGCCAAGCACGTCCTGCGGATTGGTGCCTGCGCTAGCGATGCGCGCGTCGATCTCGCGTTTCTCGTCCTCAGGCACGTCGCCCAATTGCAGGAGGCTGTCCACGAAGAAGCGAAGACCTGCCTGGGTGGGCATGCGCCCGGCCATCGCGTGCGGCGCCTGCAGCAGGCCGAGCGCGACAAGATCGGCCATCGTGTTGCGGATCGAGGCGGCGGAAAGCCCGACGCCGCCGAGACGCGATAGCGTGCGCGATCCCACCGGCTCGCCGGTGGTCAGGTACGCCTCGACGATTTCGCGGAAGATTTCGCGCGCGCGCGCGTCGAGCGTCGACAGATCGGCGGAGGAGGGTGGCTGCGCCATGTGCGGCTCCTAGGTAGCGAAGCGCGCTCCCGGTGCAAGTTGTCGAAGGAGACTTGAAATTGCCGCGTTTCGCCTCGACCGCTTGGGCATGCGGTTGGGGATTGTCGCTTTTCTGTTTGCGCTGTCGTGCGCCGTTCCGGCCGCGGCGCAGACCGCCATCACTTTGAACGCCGATCCCACCCCGATCGTGGAGGCTCAGATCAACGGGCGGCCCGTTCGGCTCGAGGTCGATTTGCGTTTTCCACGCGGCCTCGCGATGAGCCGTGCCGCGGCCGAGCGTCTGCGCGTCACCCGCGTGCCGTTCCTCGGCATCGGCATTGGCCTCGAAGGCAGCGACGCGACCTTGAGCGGGCGGCTGGCGCGGCCGCGGATCGTAGTTCCGGGCGGCGAGGAAATGGACACGGAATCCAGACGCGCGTTTGCGGGCATTTTTCCAGCGCCCGTGTCCACGCGCGCCGATGGCGTGATCGGCCCAGGCGTGCTGCCGTACGACATCGTTACAATCGTGCTCGGTCCTGAGCCTGGCAACGCGCGCGAGATCGCGTTCACGTTGGAAGACGCCGACGAATGGCAGCCAATCACGGAGGTGGGCGGCGAGCGCGTGCGCATCATGTTCGGCCTCGGCGACCGGGCCAGCATCTTCAACCGAGCGGCCTCGCGGCGCTTCGACCACACGGGCGCAATCACATCGTCAGGTGAGCTGGCGGAGACGCCGACGATACTTGGCCTGCGCACGCTGATGCAGCCGGTTGAGACGGCGCTCGCGGTTGAGGGCCTGCCGCTCGCGCCAGCCTACGCCCGCACTAACGCGCCGTTGTTGGGCGCGACGGAAGAAGACGCCATCGTCGTGCGCGCAGAGACGGAAGAGACCCCGCCAGCGATCATGCTTGGACGCACCGCACTCGCGGGATGCAGCTCCATTCGCGTCGATCGCCGCACGCGGCGGATGACGTTGCGCTGCGCCGCCTGATCCGTCACACACGCGGCCTGTCAGGAGTTTTCATTATGCGTCCATCCGGCCGCGCGCCCGATCAATTGCGCGAAATCACGCTCGAGACGCAGGTCTCGCGCTATGCGGAAGGCTCATGCCTGGCGAAATTCGGCCAGACGCATGTGTTGTGCACGGCGAGCGTGGAGCAGGGCGTGCCGGGCTGGCTGAAGGGGCAGGGCCGCGGCTGGGTGACGGGCGAATACGGCATGCTGCCGCGCGCGACGCACACGCGCGGACGGCGCGAAGCGGCGCAAGGCAAGCAATCGGGGCGCACCCAGGAGATTCAGCGTCTGATCGGCCGCTCGCTGCGCTCGGTCGTTGATCTCAAAGTGCTCGGCGACCGCACCATCACGCTCGACTGCGATGTGATCCAGGCGGATGGCGGCACGCGCACGGCGGCGATCACCGGCGCCTGGGTGGCGCTGGCGCGCGCGTGCAAATATCTCGTGGACGAGAAAGAACTGAAAGCTACGCCGATCACCGGCCAGGTGGCGGCCGTCTCATGCGGGGTGATCGAAACCGCGCCCGTACTCGATCTGGACTATGCCGAAGATTCCACTGCGGACGTGGACGCGAATTTCGTGCTCTCCGGCGACGGCCGCATGATCGAAGTGCAGGCCACCGGCGAGCAGCGGCCGTTCACCGACGTGGAGTTCGCCGAGCTGATGCGTCTGGCGAAGCTTGGATGCGGGCGCTTGTTCGAGATGCAAATGAAAGCGGCGGGCTAAGGCCATGCGCTTCTCGGTCGCCGCGCGGCTGAAGAGCTTCCGCTACGCTTTCGCCGGCTTCGCCTTCATGCTGCGGACGCAGCACAATGCGTGGCTGCATCTGATCGCGACTGTCGTCGTTGTCGCCCTGGGCTTTGTGCTGGATGTCAGCGCCGATGATTGGCGCTGGCTGATTGCGGCCATCGCGCTGGTGTGGATCGCGGAGACGGTCAACACCGCGTTCGAACACCTGTGCGATGTGGTCTCGCCGGAGTTTCACCCTTCGGTGCAGCGCTCGAAGGACATCGCGGCCGCCGCAGTATTGGTCTGCGCGATCGCGTCGACGCTTTTGGGGGCGATTACCTTCGCTCCGTATGTTTTGCGCTAGGCGTGAGGCAGGCCTACTCGGCGGCTGCGTCGGCGCGCTCGAGTTCGGCGTCCTCTTCGCTTGGCTCGTAGATCAAGAGTTCGCCGGGCTGGCAGTCGAGAACGCGGCAGAGCGCGTTGAGCGTGGAGAAGCGGATGGCCTTGGCCTTGCCGGTCTTCAGAATTGAAAGATTGGCCAACGTGACCCCGACCTTGTCGCTCAGTTCGGTCAGCGACATACGCCGTTCGAGCAGGATGCGGTCGAGGGTGACGCGGATCGCCATCAGATCGTCAGCTCCTGTTCTTCCTTGAGGCGGGCGCCTTCGCGGAAGACTTCGGCCAACACGATCAGGATGAGGATGGATCCCCAGGCTGCGAGCCGGTCGCCGTCGATGGTGATGGAAATTTCGCGGGCCCCCTCGCCAAAGCGCGCGAGCAGGAATGCGGTCAGTCCCATTAGCACGTAGCGCGACACTTCGATCACGAGCATCGTGATCCAGATCACGCGCAGATG
>JAEWNX010000233.1 GCA_023461135.1 Pseudomonadota bacterium | reverse complement strand
TGCGAACGCTGCGCAGCCGTCGCAAGCGCCAGCGCCGCGACGCCGTCGGCGTAACCGATCTCCGCCTGGGCGCCGCGCGACAGCATATCCGCGAAGTGCGCCATCTCGCGCCGATAGGCTTCGGCGTAGCGGTCGAGGAAGAAGTTCTGGAACTGGTCGGCTTGCGCGCCGCTCTCCGTCCAGGCTTCGACCGTGCTCTCGACCACGTTGCCCGCGCGGAGCGCGCCTTGTGAGCCGAAGGCTTCGATGCGCTGGTCGTAGCCGTAGCCGCTGCGGCGGCTGTTGGAGATGACGCAGAGCTTGCCGGATGGCGTACGCAGGATCGTCTTCGCCGTGTCGATGTCGCCGAGCTTGCCGATCTGCGGATCGACGAGGCACGCGCCGGCGGCAAACACTTCGCTCGGCTCTTCGCCAAGCATCCAGCGCGCCATGTCGAAATCGTGGATGGCCATATCTTTGAAGAGGCCGCCGCTGACCGGGATGTAACCCGCCGGCGGCGGGGATGGATCATGACTGGTGATGTGCAGCGTCTCGAGCTTGCCGACAGCGCCGGCGTCGAGCTTGGCTTTCAGCGCGCGGAAGTTCGGATCGAAGCGCCGATTGAAGGCGAGGAAGAGCCTGGCCTTCGCTCTCTCGAAATCCGCAGCGGCGGATTGGGCGCGCGTGAGATCAAGGTCGATCGGCTTTTCGCAAAATACAGCTTTGCCGGCTCGCGCCGCATTCAGACTGAACTCGAGGTGCGTGTCGGTGCTGCTCGCCACAATGATGCCGCTGAGGCCGGCATCGCCGAGCGCGCCGGCGAGATCGGTCGTTTTGGCGCCAAAGCTCGTCGCCACAGATTTGGCCGCGTCCGCAATCGGATCGATCACGTACGTCAGCTCCAGCTCCGGATGAGCGGCGACGTTGGCGGCATGGATGCGGCCAATGCGGCCGGCGCCGATCAGGGCAATTTTGTGCATCAGAGTTTCACCACAGTGTTTGTGCGCGCCGATTCCGCGCAGGCTTCGGCCCATGCGAGCGCCTGCAGGCCTTCCGCATAGCCAACCTGCGGCTTGGCGCGGCCGGCGAGCACGTCGGCAAAATGGTCCATTTCGCGGGCATAGGAAGGCATGTAGCGCGACAGGAAATTTGGCCGGATCGGCGCAGCCAACGCGCCGGCTTCGCTCCAGACCTCGACCGCGTCGAGACGTTCGTTGCCCGTCGCCGCCATGCCGCGCGAGCCGTAGGCCTCCACCCGCTGGTCATAGCCATAGCCGCTACGGCGGGTGTTGGAGATGACGCAAAGCTTGTTTGACTTAGTGCGCAGAACGATGCGCGCCGTGTCCACGTCGCCCAGTTCGGCAATCTTCGGATCGACGAGGCAGCTTGCCGTCGCGAAGATTTCCGTCGGCGCTTCGCCGAGGATCGCGTGGGCGAGGTCGAGATCGTGGATGGTGAAGTCTTTGAATAGGCCGCCCGAACGCGGGATGAAGGCGGGCGGCGGGGCCGCCGGATCGTGATTGATCAGCGTCAGCGTCTCCAGATCGCCAATAACACCGGCCACGATCTTCTCGCGCAACGCGCTCACATGCGGATCGAAGCGGCGGTTAAAGCCCAGAATGTAACGCGCGCCTTCGAACGCCGGCGCGGCCGCGCGCGCTTTGGCCAGATCCAGGTCGATCGGCTTTTCGCACAGCACCACTTTACCGGCCTTCACGCAGGCCAAGCTGTGCTCAAGGTGCATGTCCGTCGAACTGGCAATGATGACGCCTTTGATCGATGAGTCGCCGAGCACGTCATCAAGCGTGGCAAGCGCCGCGCCCGTGCCGTCCGAGAGCGCCTTGCCGAGCTTTTGGTCGGTCTCGACCACGTAGCGCAGACGCAAATCGGGGTGGCGAGCGGCGTTCGGGCCGTGGATCTGGCCCATGCGGCCCGCGCCAATGACGGCGACATCGAACTTTTCGCCCATGGGTTCGCCCCTTGAAACGCCTATTTCAGCTTTACTCGCTTATGGAACGTAAATTCTGAAACTGGCAAGTGCTTGCCCGTGCTGTTCGTTGCGTTCCACACACGGAAAATATATTCTGCGACTTTCCGCCGCCGGAGCCTCCATGTCGAGCGCCGCACGCCCGCCCCAGACCAGCGAAGAGCTGCGCGCGGCCATTCTCGACCGCTATGAGGATTTGAGCAAACGCCTCCAGCAAATCGCCCGCTACGTGCTGGACGAGCCCAACGCGATTGCGCTTGAGACGCTGGCCGTGATCGGCGAACGGGCAGGCGTGCAGCCGTCGGCCATTGTGCGCTTTGCCAAAGCGATCGGCTTCGAGAGCGCCAGTCAGATGCAGAAGGTGATCCGCGATGGCCTGATCGCAGGCAGCGCGGTGCTTGGTTACGGCGAACGGGTGCGGCAGTTCACCGAAAACGCCGTCGCGCGCAAGGGCGGGCGCCCGGCTGACGTGCTCGCGGAATTTGTCGAAGGCAATGTGCTGGCGCTCAACAATCTGCGTGAGCTGGTGGACGCGGAGGATCTGCGCACCGCTGTCGATCTCATCGCTGACGCTGAGACTGTCTACGTGGTGGGTTTTCGCCGTTCGCTGCCGGTCTCCAGCTATCTCGCGTATTCCCTGCAGCAGCTCAACAAGCGCACCGTATTCGTCGATGGCGTCGGCGGGCTGACGCGCCAGCAAATCCAGACCATCGGTCCGGACGATCTGCTGATCGACATCAGCTTTCATCCTTACGCCGAAGAGACGATCCAGGCCGTGCAAACCGCCATCGCGCACGACGCAGCGGTGCTTTCCATCAGCGACTCGCTCGTCAGCCCTACGGCCAAACCGGCCACACTGGCGCTGCAGGTCAAGGAAGCGGAGATCCGCAAGTTCCGCTCGCTGGCCGCCACCATGTGCCTCGCTCAGGCGCTGGTCATTTCCTATGCGTTTGAGGTCTCGCAGGCGCAGGAAAAGTCCCGGAAATCCGCGCCTGCCAAGCGCCGCCGCGCCTAGCAGAAGTTTGATGAAACGAATGTTGCAGAATAGAACGTCATGGAATAAGCATTACAAATGCCGCCGCGACACCCGTGCGCGCGGCCCCGGAGGCGTGGACGAATCCGATGGCGCGGCGAGAGCACACGCTTGATCTGATCGCGATCGGCCGCTCGTCCGTCGATCTCTACGGCCAGCAAATCGGCGGCCGCCTCGAAGACATGGGCAGCTTCGCCAAATATGTAGGCGGCAGTCCCACCAACACGGCGATCGGCGCATCGCGGCTTGGTTTGAGAACGGGCCTCATTACCCGCGTCGGCGCCGATCACATGGGCCGCTTCATCCGCGAAGAGCTCGAGCGCGATGGGGTCGATGTGCGCGGCGTGATCAGCGACTTCGCACGCCTCACGGCGCTGGTCATCCTCGGCATTCGCGACCGCGAGACCTTTCCGCTTATTTTCTATCGCGAAGATTGCGCCGACATGGCGCTCAGTGAAGCTGACATCGACGCGGAGTACATCCGCTCGGCCTCTGCCGTGTTGGTCAACGGCACGCATCTGTCACAGCCGCATGTGCGCGCGGCAAGCAAGCGCGCGATTGCGGTGGCGAAAGCCGCAGGCCGCAAAGTGGTGTTCGATATCGACTATCGGCCCGTGTTGTGGGGCCTCGAAGCGCGCGACATGGGCGAGAACCGCTTCGTCGCTAGCGACGTCGTAACACGCGAACTGCAAGCGATCGCCGCCGAATGCGATCTGATCGTCGGCACGGACGAGGAAATCCGCATCCTCGGGGGCGCCGCCGACACGATCGGCGCACTCCGCGCGATCCGCGCCAAGAGCGACGCGCTGATCATCCTGAAACTCGGCGCGCAGGGTTGCGCGGCGTTCGAGGGCGCTATCCCCGACGCCGTTGAAGAGGGCCTCGTCGTCGGCGGGTTTCCTGTCGAGGTATACAACGTGCTGGGAGCCGGAGACGCGTTCATGGCCGGCTTTCTCCGCGGCTGGCTGCGAAGCGAGAGCACCGAGCGATGCTGCACGCTCGCGAACGCGGCGGGCGCGATTGTCGTATCGCGTCACGGCTGCGCGCCGGCGATGCCCACTTGGGAAGAGATGGAATACTTCCTGGCTCAAAAGCAGCGTCCGCATCGGCTTCGCGAAGATAAGACGCTCGAGCACCTGCACTGGGCCGGCACGCGTCGCGTCGACTACGACGAACTCACCGTGCTGGCGATGGACCACCGCACGCAATTCGAGGACCTCGCGCGGGCGTCAAGCGCGGGTGATGACCGCATCGCGACATTCAAGACCTTGGCGCTACGCGCCGTCGATAAAGTGGCGAAAGGCAATCCGCGCTTTGGCGTGCTACTCGACGGCCGGCATGGCATGCGCGCGCTCGAGGCGGCGGCGGATTATCCGTACTGGATCGGCCGGCCCATAGAGCTGCCGCAGTCGGTCCCCGTGGAGTTCGACTCCGGCTTCAAAGATGTCGGCGCGGAGATTGCGCAATGGCCGCTGAACCACGTGGTGAAGTGTCTCTTCCACTATCACGCTGACGATACGGAAGATCTGTGCGCGCGCCAAGAACGCCAGGCGCTGCGTCTGTTCGATGCCTGCCGCGCCACCCGCCATGAATTGCTGATCGAGATCATCGCGTCGAAGAATGGGCCGGTGAAGCACGACACTGCCGCTCGTGTTTTGCAGCGTTTCTACGATCTGGGGGTCAAGCCGGACTGGTGGAAGCTGGAGCCCGCCGGCGACGCCGAAACCTGGGCGCATATCGAGCGCACGATCGCGGCGAACGATCCGCATTGCCGCGGCGTTGTCGTGCTGGGCCTTTCCGCGCCGCAGAGTGAACTTATTCAGTCGTTCGGGCCCGCCGCCCGGTGTGGCGTCGTTAAAGGCTTCGCGGTGGGCCGCACGATCTTCAATGGCGCGGCGGAGCGATGGTTCAGGGGCGAGATAGATGACGCGGCAGCGATCGACTCGCTTGCGGCAAATCTCTCCGAGTTGGTCGACGCATGGCGCCGCGCCCGCAAAGCGCATACGAGATCGGCATGAGCACGTTGCGTCTGACCGCCGCGCAAGCCGCGGTGCGCTATCTTGCGAACCAGTACATTGAGCTGTACGGCGGCGAGGTTCGATACTTCGCAGGCGCGTGGGCGATTTTCGGCCACGGCAATGTTGCTGGGCTAGGTGAGGCGCTCTACGCCGCGCGCGAAACACTGCCCACTTATCGCGCGCACAACGAACAAGCGATGGCCCATGCCGCGATCGCTTACGCCAAGCAGATGCGCCGCCGCCGTGCAATGATCTGCACAACTTCCATCGGCCCTGGCGCGACCAATATGGTGACGGCTGCGGCGGTCGCGCATGTCAACCGCCTGCCCGTGCTGTTGATGCCGGGCGATGTGTATGCCTCGCGCCGTCCCGACCCCGTTCTGCAGCAAGTGGAGGATTTCGGCGATGGCACGGTGTCGGCCAACGACTGCTTTCGGCCGGTGTCGCGCTATTTCGATCGCATCACGCGACCGGAGCAATTGCTGGATGCGTTGCCGCGCGTGATGACTACGTTGCTCGATCCGGCCAATTGCGGGCCGGCGACGCTAGCCTTCTGCCAGGACGTGCAGGCTGAAGCATTCGACTTTCCTCGCGGGTTTTTCGAAAAACGTGTTTGGCGCATTCGCAAACCGCAACCTGAGGCGCGAGACATCGATGCGCTCGCCGCGCTCTTGCGCAAGGCAAAGGCGCCACTGGTGATCGCGGGCGGCGGGGTACTTTACTCGGGCGCCGAGGCAACGCTTGCATGCCTTGCAGAGCGAACGGGCCTGCCAGTTGCCGAAACCCAAGCGGGGAAGGGCGCGCTTGTGTGGGATCACAGCAGCGCGCTGGGTTCGATCGGCGTCACCGGCGCGAGCGCCGCGAACGATGCTGCGGCAGAGGCCGATGTTGTCGTCGCCATCGGAACCCGTCTGCAGGATTTCACCACCGGATCGCGGACGCTGTTCGAGCGCGACGGCTGCACGATCGTCCAAGTCAACGTCGCGCCTCACGATGCGGCGAAGCACGGCGCTATCTCGGTGATTGGCGATGCAAGCGTTGTGCTTGAAGCGCTGCAGGCCAAGCTCGAAGGCTGGCAAGCGCCGGCGGCTTGGCGCGAAGCGAACACGCAGCGCGTGAAGGCTTGGACCAAAGCAGTCGACATCGCCGCCGGCGCGCCGAAAGGGCAAGACAAACCGAGCGATGCGCAAGTCATCGGTGCGGTACAACGCGCTGCAAGCGAGAATGCCGTCGTCGTTTGCGCCGCGGGCGGGTTGCCTGGCGAGCTGCACAAGCTGTGGCGCACGGCGAAACCTGGCGGATACCACCTCGAATACGGCTATTCGTGCATGGGCTATGAGATTGCCGGCGGTATTGGCGTGAAGATGGCTGCGCCGGATCGCGATGTCTTCGTGATGGTCGGCGACGGTTCGTACCTGATGATGAACTCGGAGATCGCGACATCCGTGATGTTGGGCAAGAAGCTCACGATCGTGGTCCTCGATAATCGCGGCTTCGGCTGCATCAATCGGCTGCAGCGTTCGACCGGCTCGGAGTCCTTTAGCAACCTGCTGGCTGACGCCGAGCATGAGACGCTCCCGGACATCGATTTCGTCGCGCACGCCGCCAGCCTGGGAGCGATCGCGGAGAAGGCTGACAGCA
The DNA here is from genome assembly GCA_023461135.1 of Pseudomonadota bacterium. GTDB lineage: Bacteria > Pseudomonadota > Alphaproteobacteria > Caulobacterales > Aquidulcibacteraceae > Vitreimonas. The sequence goes on along the minus strand of JAEWNX010000233.1, from coordinate 1,846 downwards.
TTGCCGCGCTGGAGCAGGCCCTCGCGCGCGCCAACAAGGCGGATCGCACCAGCGTCATCGTCATCGATACCGATCCGATGAAAACAACCGAAGCCGGCGGCTGGTGGTGGGATGTGGCTGTGCCGGAAGTGTCCGAGCGCACCGCGGTGCGCGACGCGCGCGCGGCTTATGAAGACAAGCTCGCTCCGAAAGGCCGCAAGACATGAGCATTCGCTTCGGCGTCAGCCCGATCGCGTGGGCCAATGACGACATGCCCGAGCTTGGCGGCGACACGTCGCTGGAGACGATTCTTCGCGAAGCGAAGGAGATTGGCTTCGAAGGCGTAGAGCTCGGCGGCAAGTTTCCGCGTGAGCCAAACGCGCTGAAAGCTGCTATCGCGCCGTTCGGCATCGATATCGTCGGCGGCTGGTACAGCGGCAATCTGTTGGTGCAAGACGCGGACGCGGAGATTGCCGCGCTACAGGATCATCTAAATCTGCTCAAGGCGATGGGCTCGGCGGTGTTCGTGTTCGCCGAGACCAGCAACGCGGTCCACAGCAACAGAAGCGTTCCGCTCGAAGGCGCGCCGCGCCTCAGAAGTGGCGACTGGAAGCAATTCGGCGAGCGTATGAGCAGTGTGGCCGACTACATTGCGGGCCAGGGACTTGAGTTCGCGTACCACCACCATCTCGGCACCGTCGTTGAGAACCAGGCCGATATGGACGCGTTCATCGCCGCAACGTCGCCGAGCGTTGGCTTCACGCTCGACACCGGCCACGCTGCGCTTGGCGGGGTGAAAGCCATCGAGACGATCGAGCGTCATCCCGAACGCATCGCCCACGTGCACTGCAAAGACGTGCGGGGCGCCCTGCATGCCGAAGCGCGCCGCAGCGGCAAGAGCTTTCTCGACGGGGTGCTCGCGGGCATATTCACCGTGCCGGGCGACGGCAGCATCGATTTTGGCGCTGTCATGAAAGCGTTGAAGCGGATCGGCTATGACGGTTGGATTATTGTTGAGGCCGAGCAAGACCCGGCGCTCGCGAATCCGCGCGAGTATGGCCAGCTTGGGCTCGCGACGCTGAAGCGCGAAGCGGCCGCGGCCGGGCTGATCTGAGGAGCATGCAATGCCCGATCTGCGCGTGAGACCAAAACCGCGAGACAATAGCGGCGCGGTTCTCGAGGTGACGCCGCAAAGCGCCGGGTGGACTTACGTCGGCTTCAAAGTGCTGAAGCTCGAACCTGGCGAGAAGGCGAGTGGGGGCGAGCCAGGTCGTGAAGCGTGCCTCGTCGTGCTCACCGGCCGTTGCGATGTGGATGTCGCCGGCCAGCGCTTCGAAAACATCGGCGGCCGGATGAGCGTGTTCGAAGACGCCTCGCCTGCCGCAATCTATGCCCCCGCCGGCAAGAGCTACGAAATCACTGCGCGCACCGCGGTAGAAATTGCCATCGGCACGGGGCCAAGCGACGGTGGTGGCGAAGCGCGGCTCATCTCTTCCGACCGCATCTCCAAAGAGACGCGTGGGGAAGGGACGAACACGCGCTACGTGCGTAATATCCTGCCGGAGAGCGAACGCGCCGACAGCCTATTGATCGCTGAAGTCATTACCCCGGGCGGTCACTGGTCGTCCTATCCGCCGCACAAGCACGATCGCCTCGCGCCGCCGGAAGAGTCCGCACTCGAGGAAATCTACTATCACAAGCTCAATCCAGAGCAGGGCTTCGCGTTTCAGCGCGTGTACACCGATGACCGTTCGCTCGACGAAACTGTGTGCGTGGAGAATGGCGACGTCGTGCTCGTGCCGCGCGGCTACCATCCCGTCGGCGCGCCGCACGGCTACGATCTCTATTATCTCAACGTGATGGCCGG
>JAEWNX010000232.1 GCA_023461135.1 Pseudomonadota bacterium | reverse complement strand
CCGCAGCCAACCCGAGCACGACCGCCGCCAGCATGAACCTCGCAATCATCAATAGCACTCGAGCGCAGTGATGGCGCCGCTGGCGTCGACGATCACGTTGAGGCGGTCGGCGCGGAAATCTTGCGTGACGACGCTGTCAGGCATGATGACGCGGATGTTCGGCGTCGCCGGGAACGACGCCGCGGCGATCGGCGTGCCGATCATGGCGCGATAGGCGGCGGCGCCGCACGTATCTTGCGCGGTGGCTTCAGCGCGCGTCGTGGGCGCGGCGGCAACCGGCTCCGGCGCGGGCTCGTCAGTCTTCTCCGCCGGCGGGGCGCAGGCGGCGGCCAGCAGCGTCAGTGCGAAAAAACCAGCGCGGATCATGCCTGCTTCTCCCATTTTCCGGAGGCGCTCTCGCGCCAGTACGAGGCGATGATGCCCGCCTCTTTGGCTTCTTTCCAGCGCGCGCGCGCCAAATCCAAGGCAACTTGGTCGCGCCCGTCAAACATGAGGCACGCCCGCTCGAAGCCGGAGAGGTCGCCGGGCTCAGCGCCGTCTATGAGGAACAACACCTGAGCGCCGTTGGGGTTGCCGCCCTGCGCCGTCAACAGTACGGGCTGGCGCTCCGCCTTATCCCGCCCGTGCGGCAGGAAGCTTTCGTCTTTGTAGGTCCATAGGATCGCGTCGAGCGCATCGACACGCTCCTCCGAGCCGGCGCGCACAATGGCGCGCCACCCGCGCTGCAGGCACTTCTCAAGCAACGGCGGCAGGGCGCGTTCGAGTTCGCTACGTTCGAGATGGTAGAACCAAAGTTCAGCCATCACTCTTCGTAGCGGTTAGCGATCAAGCGGTTGAGTAACCGCACGCCATAGCCCGTCGCCCATGCAGGCGAGAGCGGGTCTTCATACGGCCCCGGCTTCCACGCGGTGCCGGCGATGTCGATGTGCGCCCAGGGCGTGCCGTCTTTGACGAAGCGCTTGATGAATTGCGCGCCGACGATCGAGCCGGCCATGGGCTTACCGGCGATGTTCTTCATGTCGGCGTTGGGGCTGTCGATCAGCTTGTCGTACGCGGCGCTGAGCGGCATGCGCCATACCGGTTCGCCTTCGGCTTGGCCCGCCGCCGTGATGGACGCCGCGAGGTCTTCGTCGTTGGCGTACATGCCCGCCATTTCGTGGCCGAGCGCGACGATGACAGCGCCGGTGAGCGTGGCCAGATCGATCACCGCAAGCGGTTCGAACTTGTCCTGCGCGTACCAGACGGCGTCCGCCAGGATGAGGCGGCCTTCGGCGTCGGTGTTCAGCACTTCGATGGTCTGGCCGGACATCGTGTGCACGATGTCGCCTGGCCGCTGCGCGTTGGCGCCCGGCATGTTTTCTACTAGCGCCACCACGCCGACGATGTTTGCCTTCGCCTTGCGCTGCGCGACGGCTTTCATCGCGCCGGCGACGGCGGCGGCCCCGCCCATGTCGCCTTTCATTTCGTCCATCGCGGCACCGGGCTTTAGCGAAATGCCGCCGGTGTCGAAGGTCACGCCCTTGCCGACGAGCGCGACGGGCTTTGCCTTCTTCGAGGCCGCGCCCTTCCAACTCATGGTGACGAGCCGCGCGGGCCGGGCGCTCCCTTGCGCTACGCCGAGCAGCGCGCCCATGCCGAGTTTTTCCATGGTCGCGGGCTCGAGTATCTCGACTTCCACGCCAAGTGTTTCGAGGTCGCGCAGGCGTTCGGCGAAGCTTTCCGGGTAGAGCACGTTCGGCGGTTCGCTGACGAGATCGCGGGCGAAGAACACGCCTTCGACGATCGCCGCGTCCTTCTCGGCGCGCGCGCGCGCTGCGGCCGGACCGTCCAGCATGATCTCGACGGCGCCGAGCGTCGGCTGCTGATCGGGCTTCAGCTTGGTGCGGTAGGTATCGAAGCGATAGGAGGCGAGCCGTGCGCCCATCGCCGCGTGCGCGCCCGCTTCGGCTTTGGTGACGCCCGGCAGTGCGTCGGGCTGCAGCACCAGCTTCTCTGCGCCCGACGTCAATACGCGACGCACAGCGTTTCCCGCCCAGCGCTCAACGCTCATCCCATCCGCGGCGTCAGCCTTGCCTACGCCGATCACTAAAACGCGCGTGAAGTCGATCCCTTCCGGCGCCAGCACATCCACAACCTGGCCCGCCGCGCCGGTAAAGCGCGTCGCCTTCACCGCCTTGGTGAGCCTTCCGTTCGCCGCCGAATCGAGCGCCTTGCCGGCCTCCAACAAATCGCCGCCTTCGATCGCCATCACGGCGACAACGTCTCCACCGCCGGCGGTCACAAACCGGATGTCCATGCAATCTCCTGGAGAAAGTCCGCGGCCTTGCCCGGCCGCTTCAACCTCGATGGCCAGAGTGGTAGCCATGCCGGCCCGAATTGAAAAGCCGAAGGCGGCGGGGGTAGGAACGGTGCGACGGGGAACCCGCCCGCCGCCCACAGGAGCGCGATGAACACCGTCTCGGCCTACGTTTTCCGGCAGGCGCTCGGCCCGCTGCTGGCGATCCTTGGGGCGCTGGCGGCGATCGCGATCCTGACGCAGGGCCTCAACCAGCTCGACATCATCATCACCAACCGGCGCGCGGGCTTCGCCTTCGCCTGGGTGACGATCCTGGCGCTGCCGCAGCTCATCTCGCTCATCCTGCCGATGGCCGTGTTCATCGCCGTCGTTTACGCGCTGAACCGGATGCAGAGCGAAAGCGAGGTGGCGGTGCTTTACGGCGCCGGCGTTTCGCGCCAGCGCATCGCGCGGCCAATCATGCAGTTGGCGACACTCGCCGCGCTGGTGCACCTTGCGATCAATGTCGTGATCCAGCCCGCCGCCTTCGAAGAGCGGCGCGAAGTCTTCTACGCCTTGCGCACCGATATTGCGTCCAGCCTGATCGAGGAGGGCTCGTTTACATTCCCGACCGAAGACCTCACGCTCTACGCCCGCGAACGCGGCGGCGGGGGCGAACTGCGCGACATGCTGATCAACGACGCGCGGCCGGAATTGCCGATCACGTACACAGCACGCGCCGGCGCGATCGTGACCATCGACGGGCGCCCGGCCATCGTCATGCGCGACGGGCAAGTGCAGCGGCAGACCGAAGACGGCGCGGTCGATGTGCTCGACTTCGACCGCTACGTGCTGCAGCTCGGAGAGGACTTCCAGGAACCGGAAATCTTCTTCCTCAAGGCCTCGGACCGCACGCTCTACCAGCTCCTCTTCCCCGACATGACGAGCCATTACGACCAGCGCAACGTCGAACAATTCCTTGCAGAGGCGCATGCGCGCCTCTCTGCGCCGTTGCTCAACCTCGCGCTTGCAATGATCGCGCTGGCTGGCGTGCTGATGGGAGAATTCAGCCGCCGCGGCTATGGGCGGCGCATCATGATCGCCGCGATCCTCGCGCTCTTGGTGCGCCTCATCGCGCTCGCCGTGCAGGCAGCGGCGGTCGATGAGCCGGATCTCAACGCCGTCCAATACGCCCTGCCGCTGTTGGTGATGCTGATCGCGGGCCTTACGATGGGGGGGAGGCGCGCGCGCCGCAAACGCTTCGCCGAAGGCCCCTCCGTGTTGGCGGAGAGTTAGGCCTATGCGTTTCCTTCTCTCCCGCCTCGGCCGCTATGTCTTCGTGCGCGTGTTTACCGGCATTGGCGTCGCCCTCATCGCGGTGCTCGCTTCGATCCTCACGATCGATCTGGTGGAGCAGATGCGCACAGTCGGCACGCGAGCGGAAATCTCCTTGCTCGAAGCGCTGCGGCTGACGCTGCTGAAGACGCCAATGCTGGTCGAGCAGACGCTGCCATTCGTCGTGCTCGCCGGGGTGATGATGGCGATCATCGGTCTTAACCGCTCGAGCGAGTTGGTGGCGATGCGCGCGGCGGGCGTTTCAGCTTGGCGCTTCCTGACGCCGTCGGCGTTCGCCGGGATCATTCTCGGCATCGTCACCATCACCATGCTCAATCCGCTCGGCGCGCGCCTCTTCCAGGTGTTCGAGTCGGAAAAAGAGGGCGTGCTCTCGCCGGCGGAGAGCAGGCGGGAAGCAGGCATCTGGATTCGGCAAGGCAACGAGGACGGCCAGATCGTCATCCATGCCGATGGGGTGGACAACACCGGCGCCACGCTGCGCGGGGCCACGTTCATGTTTTTCGAACAACAACAGAATGCGCTGCGCTTCGTGCGCCGCACGCGCGCCGAGACCGCCGAACTGCGGCCCGGCTTCTGGCAATTGAGCAATGTTGTCGAAGCCACTCCGGGGGGCCGGCCTGTACGGCACACGCACCTCGCCATCCCCACGAGCCTCAGCGAAACCGAAATGATCGACCGGTTCGTGACGCCCGCCTCGCTCTCGTTCTGGCAGCTCCCGCCCTTCATCCAGGAAGCACGTGAAGCCGGCTTTGCGCCGACCCGGTATGAGCTCAAGTGGCAAAGCCTGCTGGCCTACCCGCTTCTGCTGGCCGCGATGGCCGGCCTGGGCGCCGCGTTCTCGCTGCAGTTGCAACGGCTTGGCAACCTCGCCCGTTGGGGCGCCGCGGGCGTCGGCGTCGGGCTCTTTCTCTTCTTCTACAGCCAGCTTGCCGGCGCCTTCGCGATGACCCAGGCCGTGCCGCCGGCGGTGGCGGCCTGGAGCGCACCGCTGGCGGGGGTGTTCATCGCCCTCTCCATTGTCTCCTTCATGGAAGACGGCTGAGCTGCCACAGGCGCGGGAAACGATTCCCCGCGCGGCTTCCGGCGCTGGACGCCCCGTAGCTCGGGCGGTTAGGTAGGTTGGGGAGTCGCACAGAGGGATGCGGATGCGCCGTTCGGGGGAGAACGATCGAGCCGAACGTGCGCCGATCGGTTGGGCCGCGCTTGCCGCGGCGCTAGCCGTCAGCGTCAGCCCGGCCGCGCTTGCCCAGACCCAAACCCAAACCGCCGATCCTGCACCTGCGCCGACCGCGCAGAACCCGGATGCTGTGCTGCTCGAGGCGGATGTGCTGACCGACGATCAGCTCGCCGGCACCATCACCGCGGAAGGCAACGTCCAGGTTCGCTACCAAGGCCGCACCATGCGGGCCGACCGGCTGGTCTATGACCTCAACGGCGGCGCCGTGCGCGCCTCCGGCAATGTCGAAATCGTGCTTGAGGACGGGTCGGTCACTTACGCAGACGCGATCGACGCCGACGAAGCGTTGAATGTCGGCGCCGCGAGCGAGCTGCGCGCGCGCCTCGGGCAGAATGGCACGCTCGCGGCGCGCTCGGCGCTGCGGCACGGCGAAGGCGAGAGCGAACTCCGCAACGTCATCTACACGAGCTGCCCGATCTGCCAGGCGGGCGATCGGCCGCCGACGTGGAGCCTGCGCGCGCGGCGCGCTGTGCAGGACCGCGAAACCCGGACGATCTCCTATTACGGCGCGGTGGTTGAAGTGGCCGGCGTGCCGGTGCTCTATCTGCCTTACATCGCGCACCCCGATCCCACGATCGAGCGCGCGTCGGGCTTCCTGCCGCCGAACATCGGCCGTAATCGCCGTCTCGGCGCGTTCTACGCGCAGCCGTATTATTGGGCCATTTCGCCGTCGCAGGACCTGACGACGACGCTGCGCGTGCACAGCAACGTCAATCCATTGATCGGCCTCGACTATCGCAAGCGCTTCTGGTCGGGCGAACTCGAGATCGACACGACCTTCACGCAAGAGCAGCTCTTCGATACGGACGGCGACACGTTCGACGACGAACTCTTCCGCTACAGCGCCTTCGCCGAAGGCCGGTTCGACATCAGCGAGCAATGGGAATGGGGCTTCGGCGTCGAGCGCATCTACGACGACGAATATCTGCGCCGCTACGACATCGACGGCGCGGGCCAGCGCCGCGGTCCGTACATTGGCCACGACACGCGTTTGATCTCACAGCTCTTCGCCATCGGCCAGAGCGCGCACTCCTATTCGTCAATCACCGCCGTGAGGTTCCAGGGCCTGCGCGAGAGCGCCACCTCAGACCTGCTGCCCGTAATCCTGCCGTTCGCGGAAACGGAGT
>JAEWNX010000231.1 GCA_023461135.1 Pseudomonadota bacterium | reverse complement strand
CTCCTCCCGATTGCGGCGGCGCCTCAGAGCGCCGCCGCTTTGTTTGCGCGTGCGGCGCGCCTGGCCTTTACGCGCGGGGCGGACGGCGCGAAGCTTGGCGGCATGGACGTGCAGGTGCTGCGCTTCTGGGGGATCTTCGTCGGATCTGTCCTCATCGTGATCGCGCTATGGATCGCTGCGTTAGGGCCCGAGGCGGCGCCGGCGCGGGCGACGACGCGCGAGACCGTCCAGGTTGCTCAGGCGCAGGCGACACCCGTGTCTTTCCTTGTGCGCTTCCGCGGCGCAGGACCGATCGCACGCGCACAGGCTGACGCGGCGAGAGGGCGCATGGCGCAGGCTCAACGCCGCGTCGAGGCGCAGCTACAGCGCCAGCGCGCCTTTGCGGGGTTGTGTTTCGAGCGTTTCACCGCGGGCGCCGCGGAAATCGTATTGCGCACTTGCGAGCCGGTTGCGGCGCGTGAGCGGACGGCGGTCGAGGCCCGGTGGCTTTCGCGCTTGCGCGGTATGCGCGGCGTTGCGTATGCCGACATCAACGCGACGGCCGCGCTTGAGCGCGCGCCTGGATAGGAGATCGGCCATGGATTCAGGGGCGCCCCAATTCATCGGCGGCTTCGAAGAGCGCGTGATCGCCACCGTCGACGGCTTGGCGATTTACGCGCGCGATTATCCCCCCCTGTTGCCGGAGACCGGTCTGCCGGTGATCTGCCTCCATGGCCTCACGCGCAACTCGCGCGACTTCGAAACGGTCGCCCCGCGCATCGCCGCGCTTGGCCGGCGCGTCGTGGCGCCTGACATGCGCGGCCGCGGCAAGAGCGCCAACGATCCCGATCCGGCTCACTATGTGCCCGCCGTGTATGCGCAGGACGTGCTGAAGCTGATGGATGAGCTCTCCATTCAACGCGCCCTGTTCATCGGCACGTCGATGGGAGGGCTCATAACCATGGTCCTTGCGACCATGGCGCCTGATCGTATCGCTGCGTCCATCCTCAATGATGTCGGCCCCAAGCTGAATCCCGCTGGTCTGTCGCGCATCGCCACCTATGTCGGGCGCACGCAGCCAGTGTCGTCTTGGGGGCAGGCCGCGGAAGCGGTGCGGGCGATCACCGGGTCGGCTTATCCTGAGCGCCTAGACGATGAGCAATTCTGGCTCGCCTTCGCGCGGCGCACATTCCATGAGCGGGACGACGGTTTGTTGGAAACGGATTACGATCCGCACATCGCCCTCGCGTTCGCCGATTTCGACGAAGACGCCCCGCCGCCGGATCTGAGCCCGTTGTTCACCGCCCTGGCGCAGAAGCCGATGCTCTCCGTGCGCGGTGGAATTTCCGATCTGTTCGGCGAGGACGTGGTCGAGATGATGCGCGGTCTCAAACCCGATCTCGAGACGGTGACAGTCACCAATGTCGGCCATGCGCCCATGCTGGACGAACCGGAAGCCTGGGACCGCGTGCTGGATTTTCTCGCGCGCGCGGACTGAACATTCATAGCATGCGCGCACCGACGGCGTTGAGCATATGGCGCAGCGTTGCGGCGAGGCAGGCCGCGCTGGCGATCAACGCCGCGAGCACGATGACCATCAGCCAGATTGCGGCGGCGCCAAGTCCGGCGGCGTCGGAAATGACGGCGGAGCTCAACCACCAGAACGCAGTGGCGAGGCCGATTGCCGCGCCCAGGCCGACCGCGCTGCGCCAATAGACTCCGCGCGGATTGAGGAAGGCGTGAACAGCCGCAGCGAACAGCGCCCCGACATAAAACGCGACCACGACGAATTCGAGCATGGCGCTCCTCGTGCGGCCATGATCGCTGCTCTTGGTAAAAAAATCGGCGTCACCGGATGGTGAAGGGCGTTAGCGTTCATGCGGCGTAAAGCGGGGCAGCCTATGCCGCCTGCGTCAGCTTCCGTGTCAAAGCGAGCGGCGGAAGAGGTCCCGATATTTTTCCGCATCGAACGGGATCGCGTTGCTTAGCGTGGCGATGTCGCTCACCGCATAATCGATGGCGCTGTCCCCATGTTCTTGGCGAACGCCCATGGCCGAGAGCGAAGGCGGCAACCCAAGACGCGCGTTGAGATCTGCGATGTATTGCGCGAGATCGGCGCTCGCCGACAGGCCAAGCGCCCGCCGCAGCCGTGCGAACTTTTCTTCCGCCGCGCCGGCTTCGGCGATCATCGCCAGCGCGTGAGGAAGGATCACGGCGTTCAGCGTGCCGTGATGCAGCTTGAGTTCATGAATGCGCCCCAGCGCGTGGGAAAGGCCGTGCACGGCGCCCAAGCCCTTTGCGAAGGCGAGCGCGCCCTCGAACGAGCCCATCATCATGTGCCAGCGCGCCTCCCGGTCGGCGCCATCCTTTACGGCGCGCTCGATCCATCTGCCGATGCGCTCGGCGCCGTCGATGCCGATCGCTTCCGCGGGCGGATGCACGACGACGGAAAGCACCGCTTCGATGCAGTGCGTCATCGCGTCCATGCCGGTGGCTGCGGTGAGTGCAGGCGGCAATCCTAGCGTCAGCTCCGGATCGCAGATCGCCGCGATCGGCAGAAGATGAGCCGAGACGAACGTCTCCTTCATGCCGTTGTTCAGGATGACCACGGCGCCAGGCGACACCTCGCTGCCGGTGCCTGCCGTCGTCGGCACGGCGATCAGCGGCGGAATCTTCGTGATGAACTTCATGCCGCGCTTGGAGCCGCCGAGCCGCTCGAACGGGCCGTCATGCGTGACCATCAGGCCCATCGCTTTTGCAAGGTCCATCGAGGAGCCCCCGCCGAACGCGATAATCCCGTCGGCGCCGGAAGCGCGATACGCGTCCGCTGCCGCCGCTGACGCGCTTTCGGTGGGATTGGCCGGCGTGTCGGTGAAGACGCCCGCGGGCGGTTCGGCAAGCGCGGCGAGCAAGCGGTCGATCAATCCGTTCGCCTTGAGGCCGGGGTCGGTGACGACGAAGGGGCGGGTGACGCCGTTAGCCTTCAGCACCTTCGGCAGCTGCGCCAGTGCGCCGAAGTCGAAGGTGCATTGCGTGAGGTAGTTCATCTGGGCCATGGGTCGCTCCGTCGCTGTCTCGTCCTATAGCCGAAACGGTGCGGCGCCGGGCAATGGACATTACAGGCGCGTGCTGGCTAGTCTCCGCGCCCATGACTGAAACCGTTCTCGAAATATCCAATCTCGCCGTCACCTTCGACACGCCGGACGGCGAGGTGGAAGCGGTCAAGGGCGTGTCGCTGACGATCGCCAAAGGCGAGTGCCTCGGCATCGTAGGGGAAAGCGGCTCTGGCAAGAGCCAGACCTTCCTCGCCGCCTTCGGCCTTTCCTCCGAGAATGCGAGCGTGAAAGGCTCTGTGAAGTTTCAGGGCCGCGAAGTCCTCGGCATGCGCCGCAAGGAGCTGGATAGCTTCCGCGGGCGGCACGTGGCGTTTGTCTTCCAAGATCCCCTGACGGCGCTGACCCCGCACATGACGGTCCAAGGACAGATGGGCGAGGTGCTGGCGCACCATTTCAACGTCAAGGGCGATGTCGCGCGTCAGCGCGCGATCGAGTGGCTCGAGCGCGTGCGCATTCCGGAAGCGGCGCGGCGGCTCTCGCAATATCCGCACGAGCTTTCAGGCGGCATGCGTCAGCGCGTGATGATCGCGATGGCGATGATGGCCGAGCCGGCGCTCCTGGTGGCGGACGAGCCGACCACGGCCCTGGACGCCACCGTGCAGGCTCAAGTGCTGGATCTGATCGAAGATTTGCGAAAGGACACCGACGCGGCGGTCGCGCTTATTACGCACGACATGGGCGTGATCGCGCGCATGGCCCAACGCGTCGCCGTGATGCGCCGCGGCGAAATCGTCGAGACAGGCACGGTCGAGGAAATCTATTCGCAGCCGAAGGCGGATTACACGCGCATGCTGCTTGGCGCCGTGCCGCGCATCGACGGCGCGCGGGCGCACCAATTGGCGCCGCCAGATGGCGGCGCGCCAATCCTTAAAGTCGACGATGTGCGCGTCCAGTTTCCGGTGAAGGTGAAGGACGGCAGCGTATTCGGCAAGACCAAGCAACTGCGCGCGGTGGACGGCGTGAGCTTCAGCCTGCGCGTCGGCGAGACGTTGGGCATCGTCGGCGAAAGCGGCTGCGGCAAGTCCACGCTGGCGCGCGCGGTCGTGCAACTGCTGCCGCGCAACGCCGGCAGCGTGACGTTCCTCGGGCGCAACCTCGTGCCCAGCGAAAAGGAAGCGATCCGCAAGGCGCGGCAGGATTTGCAGATCGTGTTTCAGGATCCGCTGGCGAGCCTCGATCCGCGCATGACGCTCGGCGCCTCGATCGCCGAGCCGCTGCTGTCGTTTGAACCGCTGCTGACGCGCGGGCAGCGCGAGGAGCGCGTCAAGGCGATGATGGCGCAGGTCGGCCTCGATCCTGAGCTGATCAACCGCTACCCACACGAGCTTTCCGGCGGCCAAAACCAGCGCGTCGGCGTCGCGCGCGCGATGATCCTGAAACCCAAGCTCGTTGTTTGCGACGAAGCGGTGTCGGCGCTCGACGTCTCGATCCAGGCGCAGATCATCAAGCTGCTGATCGATCTGCAGCGCGAGTTCAACACCAGCATGCTGTTCATCAGCCACGATCTCGCCGTCGTGCGCGAGATCAGCCACAACGTGCTGGTGCTCTATCTGGGGCGCGCCGTCGAGTACGGACCTGCCGAGAGAATCCTCACCGACCCGCGCCATCCCTACACGAAGGCGCTGCTGGCCGCGGCGCCCACGCCCGATCCGGACATCGCGCGTAATAAGCCTCGCGTGCGGCTGGTCGGCGATTTGCCGAGCCCGCTCGACACGCGGGCGTCGCTGCGCTTCTTGAAATCGCGTGTGATCGACAATCCGGAGGCGACGCAATATCGCCCGCAGTGGATTGAAGTCGGACCTGGCCATTTCGTCGCCGAGCACGACCCGGTGGAGAGTGTGGCGGCGGCGTGAGCCGCGCGCTTACGACTTCGCCTTCAGGCAGAACACGCACGCATTGTCGCCGCGGGCCATGCAGGCGCGGTGCTCCACGTCCGCGTCCGCGAGCGTTTCGATCAGCGTGATGTCGAGCGCGCACACGGTTCGATCCGCGCGCGCCAGTTCGTGATAGACGCAGTTCAAGGCCTCGATCGTCGCCGCCTCCGCGTTCGGCGCCGAGGACGCGTAACCGAATTCGCGCATCAGCGCCGCAATGCTGGCGGCGCGTTCCGCAAGCGTTGCGCCGGCAACCTTGTGCTTCATCTGCGCCGCCAGCTTCGCGCCCAGCGCGCGCAGCTCGCGTTCCGCTTCGGCGGAGCCCAAGCGCTGCGTCAGCGCTTCGAGCAGCATGCGCGCCATCAGGTCGTACTGCTTGGGGAACATCGCAACCCCGCGCGCCGTGAGCGTGTAGCGGCGGCCGGGGCGTCCGCCGGTCGATAGTGCGAACGCGCCCGGCGCCACCAGGCGATCCCGCTCTAGCGCACCGATGTGTTCGCGCACCGCCGTGCGCGTGATCCCCAGGCTCGCAGCCATCTGGTCGATGGTCAGCCCCTCCTTACGCTCCAGCAGGAGGCTGAGGAGGGCCTGTTGGCGCTGGCCGATCACGTCGAGCATGGCCCCTTGTAGCTCCCTTCGCATTGCGGCTAAATACTTCTGACAGAAAAAACTTTACAAAGTCGGCGGGCGGCAGCAGGCTCCTCCGGAGGAGGGATTCCCATGCTGCTTTATTCGATCGTCCTGTTCGCCCTGGCTGCGGTGGTGGGGATTTACATGGCCTTGCGGGTCTTCAAGGGCGCGCTGCCGCCCGTCGGCGCCGCTGTCTTCCATGGCCTCTTCGCCGCAAGCGGTCTGCTTCTGCTGCTCTACGCCGCCTTCTTTACGGGTGCGCCGGCTTCCCAGCCGGTCACGATCGCCGCCATCCTACTGGTCGTTGCGGCGTTGGGCGGCTTCCTGGCCGCGAGCTACCACATGCGCGGCAAGGTCCCGCCCAAAGCGCTGGCCGGCATCCACGCGCTCGTCGCCGTCGCCGGCGTTGGCGTGCTCGCGGCGGCTGTGTTCAGCCTGATCTGACGCCGTGCACCCGGTTCATCCCATGCTGGTCCACGCGCCCGTCGCGTGCTGGACGCTGACGCCTCTTTGCGATGCCCTGGCGTTTGGGCTCTACCGCGAGGAATTATGGATTGTCGGCGCGTTCCTGACGGTTGTCGGCAGCGTGCTTGGCGCGCTCGCGGCCACCGCCGGTTCGCTGGACTTTGAGCGCGGTCATGCGGCGGCCCCGAGGATCGCCATCGCGCATGCGGTGCTCATGGCCAGCGCACTCACTCTCTCTATTATCAGCGCGCTCGGACGGCTCGGCCCGGATTACGCCGTACTGGCGCCGCCGCATTGGTGGGCGATGGGCGCGAGCGCGCTTGCGTTTGTGCTGATGATCGGCGGGGCCTGGTGCGGCGGTGAACTCGTGTACGGACGCGGCGTCGGCGTCAAACGAAACTAGTTCGCCTGGCGCAGCAGCTCGCGCAACCGCTCGCGCAGATTGGGTTCGTTTTGGTCGATCAAGTCCTTCGGCGTTTCGGCGCGGATGCGGGACTGAACGGAAGCGGGCAGAAATTCACGCAGCGCGCCGAGCGCGCGCGGCGGCGCGGCGATGACGAGATGCTCGAACTGGCGGCCCTTTTCCGCTTCGCCAAGCCTGCCCGCGAGTCGCTTCAAGAATTTCTCTTCCTCGGCCTCGTGCAGACTGCGGTCGTTTCCAACACTGTGCTTGGCCATGCCGACACGATTTGAACTGCGCGGACGCCGGTCCTGCGGGTCATAGAGATCGTCCTCGCTGATCTGCATATCCCACTCGTCGGGGGCTTGCAGCGTCGCGCCGCGGCGCTCTTCGATCAGCACGCGCGCGCGCCGGCCATCGGCGAGGAGGAACCAGGCAGGTCCGTTTTGTAACATGGGGGATCTCCGCTTGTTGAGGCCAACGCGAGGGGGAAAACGGCGTTCCGCACGCACGGCAAATGATGAGGGCCGCGCACCTTGCGGTACGCGGCCCCAACATCTCTGACATGCCGTCCTGGAACTAGCGCACCGGCTCCAGATGGTCGTTGGTGACCCAGCCTTGGTTCTGGTTCTCGTCTTCAACAGCCCACCACACGCCGTCGCGCTCGCCGGAAGGATAAACCACTGCGCCGGCCGGTAGATTGCGCATCACTTGGCCGCCGCCAGCGCGCGAGCGCAGAGGCGTGGCTTGCGTCGTGCGGTAGCTCTGCTGCGGCGCCGCCGCTGCAGCCGTCGTCCCCGTGTCGAGCACGCCGAGCTGGCTGATCATCTGCGTGTAGGCGTCGATGAAGGCGACGGTGACCACGCGGCCGATTTCGGTGTCGGTGTAACCGCCGAGGCCCGCGCCGCCGCCGCCGAGGAAGCCGACGCCGCCCCACATGATGTTGCGGTTCTGCGCGTTGCCTTCGGTGGCGAACGATTCCGTCGTGCGCACGTTCGCGAGCGTCAGCGTTGTTTGCGCGGTTTGGTTGCGCACGCCGATGCCGCCGATCACGCCGCCGAGACGGCCGCCGACGACGCCGCCGAGCGCCGCGCCAACGCCGCCGCCGCTCGAATTGTTGTCCTGCGCGATGACGTCGGCGAGCATCACATAATCAGCCGCGCGAATCTGTCCGCCGCCGACGTTCGAGCCGCGCTGTAGCTGGCCGCCGCCGGCAAGTTCGCGTTCGCGCATCGCCGCATCGAGGCCGCGTCCGCGTTCGACGACAGTAAAACAGCCCGATTGCTGCACGACGACGCGCAGCAATCCGGCCGGGGGCTGCAGATTCATGCCGCGCCAGCCTTGGTGGGTGTCGCCGTCTTGGATCGAAAGCGTGCCGAGATTGCGCGTGCAGCGCGGCACTTGCGGCGTCTGGCTCTGCGACGCGCGTGGTTGCGCTGAGGCAATATCCACATTCGCGAAGCTCACAGTCGCGGCTGCCGCGATCGCCATCAACGCATTGGAAGCTAAACGCATTCTCACCCTCCATTGACGCAGCGCTGGAGAGGCGCGCCGCGCCGACCGTCCCTCGGCAGGCGGTCTAGCACGGCCTTACGGCTTGGTCATCAAGGAACGGGGCGGATCAGGCCAGTGCGCGGATCAGGTCGAGGCGGCGCATCGCCTTGCCGGGCAAGGCTGCGAGCTGCGGCTGGGGAAAACGTTCAATGCGCGTGCGCAGAGCGTTTTGCGTGTGGCGCACCGCGCCCGACCATGACCCGCCGGCGATCACGCCGCGCTCAAGCGTGCGCTGGGTTGTCGAGAGCTGGCGCTTGTACTGATAATCGCCCGCGCCGAAATCAACTTCGGCAAAGCCCTTGTCCGACGCCCAGTGGATTGCGCGCCGCGCTAACAGCACGCCCGGAGAGTAGGCGTCGTACGCGCTGTCGTGGCCGAGCAGCCAGACATGCAGCACGCTTTCGCTGCGCAGGCAGAACGCAGCGGCGGCGAGCGTGTCGCGCGCGTGCAAGGTGAAGAGCACACCGGAGAACTCGGCGGCGTTGGCTTCGAAACAGATGTCCAATGCGCCGCGCACCCACGGCCTTGCCCAGATCTGCGGCTGGCCGGTGCGTGCGAGCTGCGCATTCTTCCAGACGATCAGCGTTTCAAAATCGGCGCGCTCAGTGGACCGCGCACGGAATTCAAGCGGACCGAACTCGCGTTCGAACTTGCGGGTCTTCTTGTCAGTCTGACGGACGAACTCGGCGCGGCGCTGCTTCAGCGCCGCTTCATAAAGATCGCGCCCGGCGCTGACTTCGGCGATCCAGGAGCCGTCTTCGCCCGCGGGGGCGCGCAGTGTCCCGGCAGGCGCGTTTGCGATGTCGATGCGGCCGACGTTGAGCGCCCGGCAGATCGCGCGCGGCTCAATGCTGAGATCACTTTCGCCAATTAGACCCTGGTAGTCCGCGATCGGCGCGCCCAGGCCCATCGCCGCAAAGCGCGACAGACGCTGCACGCCGAGAAAGCTGGCGCCGCCATCGATCACGCAGACGCGCGCGCCCGCGCGGAGCGCGCCGAGCATGCGGGTCCATTCCGGTGTGAGATACGGGCTGCGCAGCGCGGCGTTGGCGCGCTGATGGGCGCGCCAGCGGGCGACCTCCGCT
>JAEWNX010000230.1 GCA_023461135.1 Pseudomonadota bacterium | reverse complement strand
CTAACCCCCGCCCCCCCCCCACCGCGACGCGGCCGCGTCGAACGCGCTTCTCCGCGTCGCGATTTTGCGGCGGCGTGGGGGTTCGCAGCTTCGCTGGAGGCGCGGCAGCCCGGGGTTTTACGCTGGGCTGTGCAGTTGGCGAGGCGCGAGGCGTGACAACGGCCGCCGCCTCATGCTTCGGCGGCAGGCGGCGCGGCTTCACGCGCGCCGCAACGCGGCGCCAGAGTTTCTTTTCATCGTCAGTCAGGCCCCGCCCGCCCTTGCTCACGCGGCGGAAACGCGCGCCAGCCGCCAGTTCGGATCGGGCGAACGGATGTCCCGCTCAAAGGTCCACTTCTCGCGCGCTTCACGCACGCCATGCGCACCTTCGGCCAGTTCAGTCTCGAAGCGCACCGTGATGCGGGCGGTGTCGGCCTGGAGGTCGGCGTCGATGATCTCGGCGGTCTTCAGCCGGACGAGTTCGGGGCCGGCCTCCCCTTTCTGCTCACGCGCATCGATCGCGGCCACGTACGAGTCGAACACGCGCGACGTCAGCAGGCCGCGGAGCGTATCGCGGTCGCCCTTGGCAAATGCGTTGACGATAAGTTCATAAGCCCCGCGCGCACCGGTAACGAAGTGTTCGGAATCGAAGCTGGGATCGGCCCGGACGATGGCCATCAATCCGTCGCTCGCCGGGCCAGTCGCAGGCGCGCCGGCCAGCGGGGCTTGCGCCGGGCGCTCCTGGGGAAGCTCGCCGCCGCCCTGCGCGGGCGCTGGGCGTGGCTCCGCGGGCCGCTCGGCGCCGGTGCGACGCCCAAGCGTGGTGTACAGCCGGAACAGCACGAAGCCGGCGATGAACGCCAGGACGAGGATTTGTATCAGGTTGTCGTCCAACCTCTTGCTCCAACGGTGTCCGCAACAGCGGATGGGCTGCGGTCTATTAAGATAGTGCCAAAGAGGCCCTTTCGCCACTCCGGTTGCGTTGGCGCCGGGCGAGCAGCATGGTAGCGCCTCCTCCCCCGGATCAGCCTCACGAGATGGCGCATGAACACCCATCCAGCGCTCGATGGCGCGCAAATGCCAGCCGATTCCCCGCATCTGCGCGTGCTCGCCCAATACGTGAAGGAACTGTCATTCCGTAACGGCGGCGCCACCCAGACGTCCGACATCCAGCCCACCATCGACATGGGCGTGGAGGTAAAATCGCGTCCGATGGGCGAGAAGGGCGACGCCTTCGAGGTCGACCTTTGCATCAACGTCGCCACTAAGCGCGGCGAGGCGGTGATGTTTTCCGCCAGCCTCGTTTATGCGGGCCTCTTCCAATTCATGAACGTGCGCCCTGACGACGTCGAGCCGCTGATCTGGATCGAGTGTCCGCGCCTGCTCTTTCCATTCAGCCGCCACATCCTCGCGGAGATCACGCGCGAGGGCGGCTATCCGCCGCTGCTGATCAATCCGATCGACTTCACGCCGCTCTATTGGGCCGAGCTGCGCGAGCGACAGAGCCGCGGCGAAGCCTCAGGCGATACGCCGCTCGCACCCCCGCCGGCGTTCTGAACTAGCTTGCGCGCCTAAGCCAAAGCGCATTGGGGCCAAGGCCGGCGATGAACGCTGCGTGCGCGGCGGCTTCTTCCGGCGTCCCGCGCGGCGCCAGCGGCGTTGGCCGTGGCTGGCGACGAACAAATTGCACCGGCCGCAAGATCGCCGCGCTTTCCGCCGCCGCTTCGCCCGCATCGAAAGCGAGCCGCTGTTCGCGCCCGCCCTTCAGTTGCAGGTACACCTCCGCCAGGATGCGTGCGTCGATCAACGCGCCGTGGCCGCCGGGCCCTTTGCGCGCCGCGAGATCGAAGCCGTAGCGATCGAGCTGATAGCGCTTGGCGAGCGCATCGAGCGAGCACGACGCGCCGGGGAAGCGCTTGCGGGCGATCAGCAGCGTATCGATGAAGCGCTCTGCCGCCGCCGGCGCGCGCTGAATTCGCGCCAGTTCGGCGTTGATAAAGCCTTGGTCGAAGCCTGCATTGTGCGCCACGAGCGGCGCATCGCCGATGAACTCGAGAAACTCATCTGCAACGTCGGCGAACCGCTTGTGCTGGGTGAGGAATTCGCGCGTCAGGCCGTGCACCCGCACCACTTCTTCCGGCACCGAGCGGTCGGGGTTGAGGTACACGTGAAACTCACGCCCCGTGCGCTCGAGATTGACGATCTCCACGCAGCCGATCTCGACAATGCGGTCGCACAGCTCCTTCTCGGGATGCTCGGCGAACACGCCGGTCGTTTCCGTATCAAAGACGATCTCGCGCATGCTCATGGCGCTAATCTGCTTCGCGCAGCGCGTCCAGCACTGCCCTGACTTGCGCTGGGGTTTCGTCAAACGGCCCGCCGGTGTCGATGACAAAGTCGGCCCGCGACCGCTTCTCCGCGTCGGACGTCTGTCGCGCCAGAAGATTCTCGAACTTCTCCTCGGTCATGCCCGGGCGCGACATCACACGCGCTCGCTGCACATCCGGCGGCGCAGAGACCACCACGATCTTGTCCACCGCCTGCGCGCCGGTCGATTCGAATAGGAGCGGTATGTCGAGGACGACTACCTGCGCCCCTGCTGCGCGTTGCACGGCCAGGAAGTTCGCCTGAGCCTGCCGCACGAGCGGGTGCACGATCCGCTCGAGACGCTGTAAGGCGTCAGGATCGCCGACAACCTTTGCCGAAAGGGCCGCGCGGTCGATGGCGCCGTCGCGCGTCACACCCGGAAACGCTTCCTCCACCGGCGCGACCGCCGCGCCGCCCGCTGCATAAAGCTGATGCACCGCCGCATCTGAATCGAACGCCGGCGCCCCCTCCTCCGCGAACATCTTGGCGACCGTGGATTTGCCCATGCCAATCGAGCCGGTGAGACCAACGACGATCATGCCAGCGCCGCCTCGAGACGTGCGCGCGCCTTCGCGGTGTCCGGCTTGACGCCGAACCAGATTTCGAACGCACGCGCGCCTTGGTGGATCAACATGCCAAGCCCATCGATCGTCTTGAGGCCGCGCGCCCTCGCTGCGGCGAGAAGCGGCGTCTCCAGCGGACGATAGACGATGTCGACCACAATCGTCTCCGCGCCGCACGCATCGAGCGGCCAATCCGGGCTTTCCGTCCCGGCCATGCCGAGTGTCGTCGTCTGCACGATCAGGTCGGCGGCCGCGAAGGATTGCGAAAGATCGCTCCAATCCCCAACCCGGCCGTTGGGCAGGGTCGCGAACACCTCTTCCGCGCGCGACCGCGTCCTGTTGGCGACCACGATCGCCTCGACACACGGCGACAACACGCCGGCGATCGCTTGTGCGGCCCCGCCCGCCCCGAGGATGAGCGCGCGCTTCACGCGGCCGCGCCAACCTGGCGCGGCTTCATCCAGCGAATCTAGAAACCCCGCCCCGTCCGTGTTGTACGCCGACAACGATCCATCATCTTCCCTGCGCAGCACATTGGCGACGTCGCCCTCGTAGCCATCCGCCGCCTTCGCAGCCGCCTCTTTGTGCGGCACAGTCACATTCATACCGGCGTATTGCGTGAGCGCCCGGATCGCCGCGACAGGATCGTCGCTTCGCAGCAGATGCGCTTCATACGTCGCGTCGATTCCGTGATCCGCCATCCAGCCGGCATGCATCAGCGGCGAGAGCGAGTGAGCGACCGGATCGCCAATGACGGCGTAGCGCTTCGTCATCGCGGCGCAATCCCGTGGTCGCGCAGGAAAGACAGCAGCGGCAGAAGCTGCAGCCCGAGGATCGAGAAATAATCGCCCTCAACGCGCTCGAACAATTGCGCGCCCAGGCCCTCAAGCTGATATGCGCCGACCGATGTCAGCACGCTCTCGCCGGCGCGCTCGAGATAGTCGTCGAGAAACACGTCCGAGAACGCGCGCATCGTCAGCCGCGGCGTGTCGAGGTGCCGCCAGATGACCGCGCCCTCGCGCGCGACCACTGCCGCCGTGATCAGTTCATGGGTGCGTCCGCGCAGCCGCGCCAGGTGCTCGCGCGCCTCGTCCGCGGTCTTCGGCTTGTCGAACGCCTGCCCTTCCAGCGCGAGCATCTGATCGGCGCCGATCACGAACCCCGTCCTGCGCTTGGACACCGAAAGCGCCTTCAGCTCCGCTAGAGCATCGGCTTGGCCGCGTGGCTTCATGCCTTCGGCGCGAAAGCTCGCCTTCGCCGCGTCCTCGTCAACCCGGGGGACATCGACTTCGAACGCAAGGCCTGCAGCCTCAAGCATGCGCCGGCGCGCGTCGCTTCCGGAAGCGAGGATGAGGCTCACGCGCCGCGCTGCTCCCCGCGATGCTCGACAAGCAGGTTGAGCACCGCGGCCGCCGTCTCCTCGATCGAGCGCCGCGACACATCGATGGTCGGCCAGCCCTCGCGCTCGAACAGCTTCTGCGCCTCAATCACCTCGCGCCGCACAGCGTCTTCGTCGGTGTAGCTGCCCGCGCGCGTCTCCTTCATGGCGACAAGCCGGTTGCGTCGAATATGGATCAGCCGGTCGGCGGAAATGAGCAGGCCGACCACCAGCGGACGCTTCTCGGCGAACAATTCCGGCGGCAGCGGCACGCCCGGCACCAACGGAACATTCGCCGCCTTCACGCCGCGGTGCGCCAGGTAAACACTTGTCGGTGTCTTGGACGTGCGGCTGACGCCAACCAGGATCACATCGGCGTCCGCGAGTTCCACCACCTGCTGGCCGTCATCGTGGTCCATGGCGAAATCGAGCGCATCGATGCGCTTGAAGTACTCCGCGTTCAGCTTGCGCGCGGCGCCGACCCGGTGGTTCAGCTCCTGGCCGAGGTAGCGGGAGGTGACATCTAGCACTGGATCAAGCACCGCCACGCACGGCATGCCCATTTCTTCGCAGCGCTGCTCCAGCAGCGCCCGGTGTTCCAGGTTCGAGAGCGTACGCATGACGACGCCCGGCGCCGCCTCGATCTCGCGGATCACACGCTCCAATTGCCGCACAGACCGCACCAGAAAGTACGAGTGCTCAACCGGCAGGATGTTGTCGAACTGGGCGCAGGTCGCGCGCATGACCCCCGCGAGGGTCTCCCCCGTGGAGTCAGACACGAGGTGGACGTTGAAATAGGTGGCGAGGCGCTCACGCATTTGGGGCACACATATCAGCCCGGACCGGTCTGTGGACAAGCTGTTGGGAACAGCCGCGAGGGAGGCCGGACCCGCTCCGGTCGGCGCCTCGGCGCCCGTGTTGTCTCCCCTCATGGGCGATTCCTCCCACCCAAATCCCCAGCGCGACATCTTGTGCACAAACGAATCGCCCGCGAATCAAACCGGCTCCAACCCGCTGACGTATCAGCATTTCCGGCAACCTCTCAGATTGGACAGGTCTGGGGATTGATTGTGGAAACGGGTGTTCTCCCGCTTTCCGTATCGCCACAACAATGAGTCATCCCTAATCAGATTTCAGATTTTTAGTTTGGATAGAAGAAATGGCCGGACGGGAAAGCGTTGCCCTTCTCAGCGTGCTTCAAGGTGAGAGGGTCGATCCTCCGCCGATCTGGATCATGCGCCAAGCAGGCCGTTATCTCCCGGAATACCGGGAGCTGCGCTCCCGTGCGAAGAGTTTCCTCGACTTCTGCTATTCGCCTGCTCTCGCCACCGAGGCGGTGATGCAGCCGCTTCGGCGCTTCCCGCTCGACGCAGCGATCCTCTTCTCCGACATCCTTGTTATTCCCGATGCGCTCGGACGGAAGGTCTCGTTCGTCGAAGGCGAGGGACCGCGGCTCGATCCTCTGATCAGCGCAAGCGATTGGCGATTGGGTGATCCGGCGAAAGCCATCCAACGGCTGGCGCCGGTCTATGAGGCTGTCGAACGCATCAAAGCGGCGATCCCGGCAGACGTTGCGCTGATCGGTTTTGCCGGCGGCCCGTGGACCGTCGCCACCTACATGCTGCAAGGCCGCGGCGGCGATAAGGATGATGCGCGCCGCGTAGCCTACGAGCGCGCGAGCGATGTCGACGCGCTGCTCGATGTGCTGATTGAGACGACGGCGCACCACCTTGCGGCGCAAGTGAAAGCCGGCGCCCAGTGTTTGCAGATCTTCGAAAGCTGGGCGGAAGGCCTCTCGCCTGCCCTCTTCCAGCGCCTGGTCATTTCTCCTACTCGAAATCTCGTGAGCAAGCTGCGCGCTCTCGGGGTGACGGCGCCGGTAATCGGGTTTCCGCGCGGCGCGGGCGCCCAAATCCAGGCTTACGCAAACGAGACTGGAATCACCGCGCTTGGCGTGGACACACAAACACCCGCGGATTTCGCGATCGAGATCACGCCGGAGCGTTTTCCGCTGCAAGGCAATCTGGATCCGCAAACGCTCGTCGTCGGAGGCGAAACACTGCGGCGCGCCGCGCGCGATGTGCTGATCGGTTTCCAAGCCGCGCCGCATATCTTCAATCTCGGCCATGGCATCACTCCGGATGCAACGCCAGAAAACCTCGCCGAGCTCGTTAGGATCGTGAAAGGCGGGGCATGAGCACTGTCCCGCTCGAAGCAACGCCCTCGCCCACGCCGGAGGAGGAAGCGCCAAACCTACGCCTGATGACGTCACGGCGGGTTGCGATCATCCTCTTCAATCTCGGCGGTCCGGATTCGCCGGAAGCGGTGCAGCCCTTCCTCTTCAATCTGTTCAACGACCGCGCCATTATCGGTTTGCCGCAACCCTTTCGTTTCCTGCTCGCCAAACTGATTTCCACCACGCGCACCAAGACAGCGGCCGCGAACTACGCGCACATGGGCGGGCGCTCGCCAATTCTGCCGGAGACGCAGAAGCAAGCCGACGCCCTGGAAGCCGCCATCGCCAAGCGCGTCAGCAACGTGACGTTCAAGTGCTTTCCGGCGATGCGATATTGGCGCCCGTTTGTGAAGGACGCTGCGCGCGCCGCCGAAGCCTGGCATGCGACCGACGCGATCCTGTTGCCGCTCTATCCACAGTACTCGACGACGACGACAGCGTCGTCACTGAGGGCGTGGAAGCAAGCGACGACGCTGCCGTCCTCCACGATCTGCTGCTATCCACTCGGCGCCAAGCTCGCCCAAGCGCACTCAGACGCGATCCTCGAAACCTGGCGCAATGCAGGCTCCCCACCGAACCCACGCGTTCTTTTCTCAGCACACGGATTGCCCAAGCGCGTCGTGGATCGCGGCGACCCTTATCAATGGCAAGTCGCGCAAACAGTTTCGGCCGTCTGCAGATTGCTGCCTTCCGAGTGGCAAGTGCGTACATGCTACCAGTCACGCGTTGGCCCGATGAAATGGCTGGCGCCGTCAACGGAACAGGAAATTCGCGCCGCTGCGCGCGACCGAATCGGCGTCATCCTCTCGCCGATCGCCTTCGTGTCGGAGCATGTCGAAACACTGGTCGAACTCGATATCGAGTACGCCCATCTCGCTAAGTCCCTGAAGCTGCCCTTCTATCTGCGCGCCCCTGCCCCTGGTGCGACGCCGCACTTCATTGACGCCCTCGCCGATCTCGCCGAGAGAGCACTGGCCGCGCCGGGCGAGCTGCACTCCGAACGCGGCGGCCGGCTATGCTTACCGCAATTCGGCCTCTGCGCGCACGGGAGCGGGTGATGGGGCACGATATCGGCTACGACCTGGCGCGCGGCCTGCACATCATCGCCGTGATCGCCTGGATAGCCGGACTGCTGATGCTGCCGCGCTTCTACGCGTACATCTCGGCCTCGGAACCCGGCGGCGAACTTGAACAGGCGATGCTGAAGGCGGCGCGCAGTCTGCGCCTGATCATCCTCACACCGTCGCTGATCCTCTCCTGGGCTTTCGGCCTCTTCCTGTTCTTCACGTATCTTTCAGGCCTTACCAGCGATTGGGACATGTCGCGGCTCGCGCACGTCCCCGGCTGGTTCTGGCTCAAATTGATTCTCGTCGTGGGGTTGAGCGGCTACAACGGCTTCCTATCTGCTCAGGGGCGAAAGCTGGCGGCCGGCCAGCGTCCGCACTCCGAGAAGTTCTGGCGGCTCATGAGCGAGGTCCCTTTCCTCGTCGCCATCGCCGCCGTCCTGCTCGCCACCCTGGAACCCTAGCGCCTGTTCAAGCTTGACGCTTGGGGTCCAAGTATGGTGTTGCTCCGCTCGCGCGCTTCGGCGTGCACGCGACGGCGGCGCCGCACATCCCTCCTATCCGCCGGCTTTTCTTTCCAACTGACGGACCTGCCCGAGGCGGCTTCACGCCCGCAGACCGTCTCCCCGAGACGACAATGACTGAGACACAAGCACTCGAAGAGCTCACCCAGTTGACGCTGCAGGAGCTCAAACGCAAACCGGCAACCGAGATCCTCGCGCTGGCTGAATCCCTCGAGATCGAGGGCGCCAACACGCTCCGCACGCAAGACATGCTGTTCGCGATCCTAAAACAGGTCGCCGAACGCGGCGTGGAAATCGGCGGCGGCGGCGTGATCGAAATTCTATCGGACGGCTTCGGCTTCCTGCGCTCGCCGCAATCGAACTACCTGCCCGGTCCGGACGACATTTACGTGTCGCCGCAGCAAATCCGCAAATTCGGCCTGCGCACCGGCGATACGGTCGACGGTCAGATTCGCGCGCCGAAGGACGGCGAGCGCTACTTCGCTCTGGTGAAGGTGAACGAGATCAATTTCGAAGATCCCGAGCGCGTTCGCCACAAGGTGCACTTCGACAATCTGACGCCGCTCTACCCCACCGAGCGGCTGAAGATGGAAATCGACGACCCGACGCTGAAAGACAAAACCGGCCGCATCATCGACATCGTCGCGCCGATCGGCAAAGGGCAGCGCTCACTGATTGTCGCGCAGCCGCGCACCGGTAAGACCGTCATCCTGCAGAACATCGCCAAGGCGATCGAAGCCAACCACCCGGAAGTGTTCCTGATCGTTCTGCTGATCGACGAACGCCCCGAAGAAGTCACCGACATGCAGCGCACCGTGAAGGGCGAGGTCGTTTCCTCCACCTTCGACGAACCGGCGACGCGCCACGTCGCGGTCGCGGAAATGGTGATCGAGAAGGCCAAGCGTCTCGCCGAACACGGCAAGGACGTTGTGATCCTTCTGGACTCCGTCACTCGCCTCGGCCGCGCTTACAACACAGTTGTGCCCTCCTCCGGCAAAGTGCTCACCGGCGGGGTCGACGCCAACGCGCTGCAGCGCCCGACGCGCTTCTTCGGCGGGGCGCGCAATCTCGAAGAAGGCGGCTCGCTCACCATTATCGCGACGGCCCTCATCGACAC
>JAEWNX010000229.1 GCA_023461135.1 Pseudomonadota bacterium | reverse complement strand
GCGCAATAGAGACTGCGCCTCTGCGTGCCGCTCGCGCGCCTCGGTCCAGCGGCGGTGCAGCAGCAGCGCTTCTGTCTCGCGCAAAGTTTGGGCTAAGCCGCGATAGCGTTCCGCCTGGCGCGCCTGCTTTTTCAGGCTTTGCGCTTGCGCTTCGATCTCCGCCAGAATCTCATCGAGCCGCGCGAGATTGGTCTCGGCGGCTTTGAGTTTCAAATCCGCCTCATGGCGGCGCGCATGCAGGCCGGCGATGCCTGCGGCGTCTTCGAGAATGCGCCGCCGGTTCTGCGGCTTGGCCGCGATCAGTTCGCTGATTTGCCCCTGGCGCACCAGCGCGGGTGAGTTGGCGCCGGTTGCGGCGTCCGCGAACAGAAGCTGCACATCCTTGGCGCGCACTTCCTTGCCGTTGATGCGGTACGTCGAACCAAGTCCGCGCCGGATGCGCCGCGTAACTTCCAGCACGTCCTCGGTGTGGAAGGGCGCCGGCGCGCGGCCGAGCGCTTCAGTGATCAGCAGCGTGACTTCCGCGTGCTCGCGCGCTGGACGCCCCGCGCTGCCGGAGAAGATGACATCATCCATGTCGGTCGCGCGCATGGATTTGGCGCTTGTGGCGCCCATCACCCAGCGCACGGCTTCCAGCAAATTGGATTTGCCGCAGCCGTTCGGGCCGACGACGCCCGTCAGCCCTTGTTCGATCGGCGCGCGCGCCGGATCGACGAAGCTCTTGAAGCCGAGGAGGCGCAGCTCTGTGATTTGCACGTCGCTGCGCGCCTTTCCTCGTTAGGCGCCCGCTGCTTCGAGCGCGCGCGACAAGTTCTCGTACGTCGGCGCCTGCTCGAATTTCGTGCCGTTGATGATGAAGGTCGGCGTGCCGGTGACGTTGTCGGCTTCGGCGCTGTCGACGATGCGCCGGATGCGTTCGGCGCCCGCTTCATCGCTGATGCACTCCAGCACCTGCGGCTCGGACAGGCCGGCCGCGCCCCCGATCTCGATCAGCTTGGCGCGCACGCCTTCCATCGTGCCGCTGGCGAAGATCGCGCGCTGCTGACGGAAAAGTTCGCCCACGCGCGTGAAATATTGCTCCGGTGTCGCGCCCCCGCAGCGCGCGAGCTGGAAGCCCGCGACCGCGATCGCCGGGGGCGGCGTTGGGAATTCGCGGAACACGAAACGCACGCGGCCGGTGTCGATGTAGGTCGTCTTGAGCTGCTCCCACGCCGCTTCGTGAAACTCGGCGCAGTGCGGGCAGGTGGTGGAGGCGTATTCGACGAGCGTGACCGGCGCGCTCGCGTTGCCCATCACCATGTCGTCAGCCGTGACGCCGCCGCTGGCGCCGCCGCTGTTGCACGCGCCCAAAGACACGCCGAGCGCCAACGCGCTCGCGCCCAAGATCAATCCACGGCGCCTAATGGCGAACATGACCCACACCTCCGTTTGACAGCCGGGAGGCTTAGAGATTTTCGACGGCGGAGGAAACCTCAGCCCTGTGTGACGGCGCGTCCCAGCCGCAACAGCGCCGATTTGAGGCCAGCGTCGCTGACGGGGTCAAGCGCCTGCGCCAGGGCGGTTTCTTCGGCCTGGGTCAGGGGCTTCTTGAGGGTCCGGACGTTGGCGCTCGGCCTTGCCGCAGCGGTCCGCTGCTCGATACGGACCGACTTCACCTTGGCCCCGGCCACCTTCAGCCGCTCGACCAAAAGCGGGACCTGCTGCTGCAGAAAGGGGGCGAGCGCCCCCGGGCAGGAGAGCGTCAGCACGCCAGCGGCCAGCTTTTCCGGCGCGGCGCGGGAGAAGCTCTCCCCGGCGACTTCGGCCCAGCGGCGCTTCAATTCGTTGAGCCCCATGCCCGTCTCCTTCAGGAGCGGCTTCAGGATCGCCGTCACGGCCCGGCTGGCGGCAGGCGGCGGGGCGATCTGCCCGCGCCCGCGCTTGCCGGCCAGGGCTTGCGCCGCGCGCGATTCCGCCTTCGGATCGGCGTTCTCAGCCGTCGCTGGCTGGAATCGGTCGCGGAGCGAAGACATGGGGACCGCAGCGAATCGAAAAGCCATGAAGAAAGGGTAAAGAACCCCCATGCCCGCGCTTGCTCGGTGCGCCGGTCCGGCTGTGGATAACGCAGCCACGACTCGGGAAAACCTCCGCAAATCATTGCTTTCCTGGTACGACCGCGCCGGCCGGTTGCTGCCATGGCGCGTCCGCGGACAGCGCGCCGATCCCTACCGCGTGTGGCTCAGCGAAGTGATGCTGCAGCAAACCAAGGTCGCCGCCGTCATCCCGTACTTCGCCCGCTTTCTCGAACGCTGGCCGACGGTCGAAGCGCTCGCCGCCGCCCCGCGCGATGAGGTGCTCGGGGCCTGGGCCGGCCTCGGCTACTACTCCCGCGCCCGCAACCTCCACGCCGCCGCCCAGCGTCTCGCCGCAGAGAGCTTCCCTGCGACCGAAGCGGGTTGGCGCGCTGTGCCCGGCGTGGGGCCGTACACTGCCGCCGCCATCGCCGCGATCGCGTTCGATGAGCCTACGAATGTCGTCGATGGCAACGTCGAACGCGTGATGGCCCGCCTTCACGCCGTCGAAACCCCGCTACCCGCCGCGAAATCAGACCTGCGCTCACTTGCAGGCGTCCTCATCACATCGGACCGCCCGGGCGATTGGGCGCAGGCGCTGATGGATCTCGGCGCGACCGTCTGCACGCCAAAAGCGCCAAAGTGCGCGGCTTGCCCGTGGATGAGCACATGCGCCGCCCACGCCGGCGGTGCGCCCGAAACCTATCCCCGCCGCGCGGCGAAAGCCGTGCGGCCGAAGCGATACGGCGCCGTGTTTCGCATCGAGCGCGAGGGCGCCTTCTGGCTCGTGCGCCGCCCGGACACCGGACTGCTCGGCGGCACGGCCGCCCTGCCGACGACCGAATGGCGCGGGAAGAAATGGCCGCGCGCCGAAGCGCTTGCGCACGCGCCAATCAAGGCGGCTTGGGACAAGATCGGCAAAGTGGAACATGTTTTCACGCACTTTGCGCTGACGCTTGATGTATACGCGGCGCACGCCAGTCCCTCGGGCGAGGGCTGGTGGGGTGAGGCGAGCGTGCTGCCGACGGTTTTCAGGAAGGCTGCAATCTTGGACCGCGGGTCTTCACGCCCGCATGCGCGTCCGAAGGCGCGCGTTCCAAAGCGGAGCGCACCATGACCGAATCCTTCGAGGGCGGCTGTTCCTGTGGGGCGGTGCGCTATCGGCTGACGTCGCGCCCGATGTTCACGCATTGCTGCCATTGCCTCGATTGCCAGAAGCAGAGCGGCTCTGCGTTCGCGATCAACGCGCTCATCGAAACCAGCCGCATCGAGATGCTTGCGGGCGAGCCGCACAAAGTCGAAATGCCGAGCCCCAGCGGGCGCGGTCACGACATCTATCGCTGCCCGACATGCGAAGTCGCAATGTGGAGCGATTATGGCCGCCGGCCCTACCTGCGCTTCGTGCGCGTCGCCACTTTGGACCAGCCGCACGCCATCGAGCCCGACGTGCACATCTTCACCAAGAGCAAGGTCCCCTGGGTGCGCATTCCCGAAGGCCAGCGCGCATTCGAGATATTCTACGACATGAAACAGGAATGGCCCGCCGAGAGCATGGCGCGCCGCGAAGCTGCATCGGCGGCCTCCCAAGTATGAACGATCGCACCGAAGCTCTCCTTGGTTCGGCGGCGTTCTTCATCGTCGCGCCGGGGACGGTCGCCGGACTCATTCCGTGGCTCATCACACATTGGCGTTTCGGGGAGGACGCCAGTCTCGGCGCCGGCGTGGCGGGCGTCGTGCTCATTATTCTTGGCCTCGCCATCCTGATCGAGTGTTTCGTGCGCTTTGTGGTCAAGGGCCGCGGCACCCCGGCGCCGATCGCTGCGCCCAAAGAGTTGGTGGTGAGCGGCTTCTACGCGCGCGTGCGCAATCCGATGTATGTAGCGGTTCTGTCGATCGTGTTTGGGCAGTCGCTGCTATTCGCATGCGCCGCTTTGATCGCCTATGGCGTCGTGCTCTGGTTCGCCTTCCTGTTGTTCGTGCTCTATTACGAAGAGCCGCGCCTGAAGCACGAGTTTCCCGAGGCCTACGCCGCGTATTTCGCGGCCGTGCCGCGCTGGATTCCGCGTCTGAAGCCGTGGCGCCCGGCGCCGGAGGCGCTCAATCCCCAGGAATAGGCGCGCGTTCGTCGCCGAGCACGCCGCGCACGTAAAAGATCACCACAAAGACCGAGATCACCACGATTAGCGGCGTTGCGAACAGCGCGCCAAGAGGACCAAGCAAGAGCGCGCCTGCGATCACGCCGAACAACAGCAAGGCGGGCGGCATCGATACGGCTTTTTGTTGGATCATCGGGGTCAGCACGTTCGCTTCCACTTGCGCGGTCACGAAATAGAGAAGAGCCGCCCAAAGCGCGGTCTCCGGGCCCACCGTCAGGGCGAGAAGAATTCCCGGTGCAGCCGCGAGGGTGGGGCCGATAAGCGGCACGAATTGCGCCACACCACACAGCAGGCCAAGCGCAAGAAACGCCGGCACGCCGAGCGCCCACAAGCCGACGCTGACCGTCAGCGCGATGAAAGCCATCGACAAAAGCGTGCCCAGCAGCCATCGCCGCAGCGCGTGCGCCGATGCGCCCAAGGCTTTGCGGATATCGCCGCGATGCTTTTCCGGCGCCAGCGCGACCGCGCCGTCGATATAGGCGTTGGGATTCAGCGCGAAGAAGACGCCGGCCACGACAACAAGGAAAAATTCGAGCGTCGCGCCGGCCGCGCTCATCGTGAATGCGCCAATGCGGCTGGCGTAGGCGCCGAGCTGGCTGCCGTTCGTGCCGCTCAGGGCGCCCTGGATTTCGGCGGCGACGTTGGCGGCATATTCGTTCTGAGAGATGCGCTCGCGAAGACCGTTCCACGCGTAAGGCAGCGTCTCCATGAGTTGCGAGACTTGCGCAGCAAGTTGGGCCCCGAGCAGCCAGAACAGGCCGCCGATCGCGCCCAGCAGGATGAGGCCGGCCACAGCGAGCGATCCCGCTTTGGACAGGCGCGCGATACGCTGGATTGCGCCGGCAAGTCCACGCAGCCCGACAGCAATTAGAATTGCGCCGAACACGAGCAGCAGCACGTGGCGCAGCGCGAACACGAGCAACACCAGGATCGCGGCCAGCGCGACGGTGGCGACTTTGGCGGCGAAGCTCTCGCTGCGGGTGATTGCGCCGTCGGCCATGGATCGGAAACGGGCGGCGCCGACGGAGCGTTCCAGACCCTGGAAAAAAGCGAAGGACGCGAGGGGGAGCGACCTCGCGTCCTTGCTTTGCCGATCGTCAGCGTAGGGCTCTTACGCGACGATCTGTGCCGCCTGGTTCAACGTGGCCAGCGCGCCAGGAAGGAAGAGCGCTGCCGCCAGGGCCAGGGTTGCGATTTTGTGTTTCCAGGTCATGTCCCGCTCACCGTGCTGCGTTGTTCGATGAGGAGAAGGTAGGCCCTGTCGCCAACCGCCGCTGTGACGCCGGACACGATCGCGCCACAGCCTTTGGCAAGCGCGTTGTTATCAAATGCGAGTGCCGCCGCCCGGCGGGAAGGCTAGGACATTGCATCGCTGGCCTTCAGGCTCAGTGCGCCGGCGGCCGAGAGACAGCGTGAGCTCCCGCCTGATTGTGGAGCACAGATTTGTCCAACCAAGACCCCGCTGACCCTCGCCGCATCTACTGGGCCATCGGCATGATTTTCGTGGTCGGCGCCGCGACGATGTTGGCGCAGTGCGCGTTGGCCTGATCAGTTCGCCCGCGCGTCCTGGATCACGGCTCTAAGCTTGTCACGCGCCACGAGCTTGATCCCCGACCGGCCCATCGCGATCCAGCCCTCGTCCACCCATTCGTGCAGCTTGCGATTGACCTTCTCGCGGCTGGCGCCGATGCGCCGCGCAATCTCGGTTTGCGTCAGCGTCACCGCCGCGCCGTCGCCGGCTTCCTCCAACAGACGCTGCGCCAAGCGTCCGCCAAGATCGAGCGAGTGCGCATCTTCGAGTTGAGAATCTGCGTGACGTAAACGCCGGCTCATTTCCGCGAGCAGTTTCAGCAGCGCCTGCGGCTCGCTCTCCAACGCAGCAATGGCTTGGTCGCGATGGATGCGCAGGAAGCGTGAGCGCCGCAGTGCGCAGATATCGGCCGAGCGCGCCCCGCCGTCGAGCACGGCCATCTCGCCAATCACCGAATAAGGTTTCAGCGATGCGAGGCGCACGTCCTTGCCCGCTTCGGTCGACGTGCGCACTTCCACTTCGCCTTCGAGCAGCACATAGAGCGCATCGCCCTTGTCGCCCTTGGCGAACAGGAGGTTGCCCGGCTCGACGGTGCACGGCACGCCCTGGCGCGCCAGGCGCGCGCGGGTGGCGTCGCTCAGCGCGCCCGTCAATTCGGCCTTCGCCAACGCCGCTTCCGCGCCGCTCAGGGCATCCTTGGTTTCAGCCATGGCCGGAATTTCGCGGGATGAGCGAGGCGCGTCAATCGAAGACGTTGGGGAGGGCTTTGCAGATCGTGCGGTTCCCTTGCTCGGAAGGCCCAGCGAAGCTCAGCATTCCACAA
>JAEWNX010000228.1 GCA_023461135.1 Pseudomonadota bacterium | reverse complement strand
TCGGTCGTGATCACGCTGGTCGGCGGCACGATGTTCCTGATGTGGCTGGGCGAACAGGTGACGGCGCGCGGCGTCGGCAACGGCGTCTCCCTCATCATCATGGCCGGCATCGTGGCGGAGATGCCGCGCGTGATCATGTCGACGCTGGCCCTGATGCGCACGGGCGACATCAACGCTTTCGCGGTGTTCGCGCTGGTCGCCATGATGCTCGCGGTGATCGTGTTTATCGTGTTCATGGAGCGCTCGCAGCGCCGGCTCGTCGTGCAGTATCCCAAGCGTCAGCAGGGCAACCGCATGTTCATGGGCGAGAGCTCGTTCCTGCCGCTTAAGATCAACACGTCGGGCGTCATCCCGCCGATTTTCGCATCCTCGCTGCTGCTGTTGCCGACAACCATCGCCAGCTTCGCGGGCATGGGGACCAGCCCGCCCGAATGGCTGACTTCGTTCGAGGCGTATTTCGGCTATGGCCGGCCCGGGCATATTGCGGTCTACGGCATCGGCATCATCTTCTTCACGTTCTTCTACACCTCCATCGTCTTCAATCCGGAAGAGACGGCGGATAATCTGCGCAAGTACGGCGGCTTCTTGCCCGGCATTCGCCCCGGCAAGAAAACGGCGGAGTATCTCGACTACGTGCTGACGCGCCTCACGGTGATCGGCGCGGCGTACATCACCGCCGTGTGCGTGCTGCCGGAGATTTTGATCAGCGCCTACGCCGTACCGTTCTATCTGGGCGGCACATCGATCCTGATCGTCATCTCCGTGACGCTCGATACGGTCGCGCAGGTCCAGTCGCACCTGGTGGCGCACCAGTACGAAGGCCTGATCAAGCGCTCGAAGCTGCGCGGCAGCGGTGGCCCTGGGGTCACCAAGAGATGAACCTCATCCTGTTCGGCCCGCCCGCGGCCGGCAAAGGCACGCAGGCAAAGCGGCTGACGGTTGAGCGCGGCTACGTTCAGCTCTCCACTGGCGACATGCTGCGCGCCGCCCGCGCTTCCGGATCGGACCTCGGCCAACGCGTCGCCGCGATCATGGATTCAGGCTCGCTCGTCTCCGACGACATCGTCATCGCGCTGATCGAAGAAGCCCTCGCCAGGCACAAAGGCGCGCCCGGCTTCATCTTCGACGGCTTTCCGCGGACAGTCGCACAGGCCGAGGCGCTCGACGCGATGCTGGCGAAGCACGGCCATAAGATCGACCGCGTCATCCGCCTCGAAGTCGATCCCCAGAAGCTCATCGACCGCGTGTCCAAGCGCTTCGCCGAAGAGGGCAGGGCCGACGACAATCCCGAGAGCTTCAAGGTCCGCCTGAACGCCTATCTCGCGCAGACCGCCCCGCTCGTCCCGTACTACGAGCGCCAAGGAAAGCTCACCGGCGTCGATGGCATGGCTGGCATCGAAACGGTGGCGGCATCCATTTCCCGGGCAATTGACGCCCGCGGCTGAGCCCCGCAGCATGACGCCCTAGAGGCCAGCCATGCAGCCGCCGCGCACACGCTACGCCAAGAGCGGCGATGTCTCCATCGCCTACCAGGTCATTGGCGATGCGCCCCTGACATTGGTCTACGCGCCCGGCTGGATCAGCCATGTCGAAGTGATGTGGGAGGATCTCCACTTCGCGCAATTCATGACGCGCCTGGCCGCGTTCGCGCGTGTCGTCATGTTCGACAAGCGCGGCACCGGCGCCTCCGATCGCGACGGCGGCTATCCCACACTTGACGACCGCATGGACGACATCCGCGCCGTGATGGACGCCGTCGGGGCCGAGCGCGCCGCGCTGTTCGGCGTCTCCGAAGGCGGCAACATGTCGACCATGTTCGCCGCGACGTATCCCGAGCGCGTCAGCCATCTCATTTTGTTCGGCTGCTTCGCCAAGCGATCATGGTCCGAAGATTATCCGTGGGCGCCGACGCCGGAGAAGCGGCAGGCATGGATCGACACCATCGTGCGCGAATGGGATCAGGCTCCCGATCTCAGCGAGATTGCGCCGAGCCGCGCGCGCGATCGCGTCTTCGCCGAGTGGTTCGGCCGCATGGCGCGCATGGCGGCGAGCCCCGGTTCGGCAAAGCGTCTGGCCGAACTCAACACGCAGATCGACGTGCGCAGCGTGCTTCCCGCCATCAGCGTGCCGACGCTTGTGCTGCACAATCTCGGCGATCGCGACGCTGCCCCGGAGGAGGGGCGTTACATCGCACGGAACATTCCGGACGCCCGCTTCGTCGGCCTCGACGGCGCCGATCATTTGCCGTGGACCAGCAACACCGAAGAGATCGCCGGCCAGATCGAAGAACTCATCACCGGCGTTCGCGGCGGTCCCGCCGGCGACACCACGCTCTCGACCATCCTCTGCACCGACATCGTCGGATCTACCGCCCGCCGCGCCGCGCTGGGCGACGCCGATTGGAGCAAGCTTATCGATGCGCACGACGCCGGCGTGCGCGCCGTCATCCGCCGCCGCCAGGGCGTCGAGATCAACACGACGGGAGATGGCGTGCTCGCGGCCTTCAACAGCCCTGGCCGCGCGCTCTCCGCGGCGTTCGACATCCAGGACATGGCGCGCGCACTCGATCTGCCTGTGCGCGCCGGCGTGCACACGGGCGAGTGTCAACGCGCCGGCGCCAGCGTGTCCGGCATCGCAGTCGACATCGCCGTTCGCGTGGCGAGCCATGCCGGCGCCGCGCAAGTGTTCGCGTCGCGCACCGTGCGTGATCTCACCATCGGCGCTGGATTCGTCTTCGAAGAGGCCGGTACGTACGCGCTGAAGGGCGCCCCCGGCGAGTGGCAGCTTCTGCGCGTGCGCCGTTGAGCAGCGTTAGAAGGAGAGGGCAGGCGCCTTCAAGCGGTGGATCCACTCCGCGAACTTGCCGGCCCAGTCCTGCAACAAGGTGACGAAGCTCTCGTTCGTGATCTCGCCATCGACGATGAGCCCTTCGCGGAAGTTGAGATAGATTTCAGGCTGCGCCGTCAGCGCCGTGCCGATCGCACTGACAACCGAACGCAACTGGGATTGCGCCGCGGCGGTGCCAACCGCGCCAAGCGTCGCGCCAACGATCGCCGACGGCTTGCCAGCCCAGGAATTGCGGCCCCACGGGCGCGAGCCCCATTCGATCGCATTCTTCAGCGCCGCCGAGAACGAACGGTTGAATTCCGGCGTCACGAACAGAACCGCGTCCGCGCTCTCGATCTGCTGCTTGAAGCGCTGCACGGCGGCTGGGAGTTCGGCTTCGAGGTCCTGGTCGTAGAGCGGCAGGTCGCCGATCTCGACGATGTGCAGGTCCAGCTTCGGCCGGGCCAGCTTGGCGAGCGCTTGGGCGAACTGGCGGTTGACGGAGCCCTTACGAAGGCTTCCGACGATCACGGCGACTTTGGCGGTCATTTTTGATCCCCTGGTAACTGTTAGGAACCAGGGCTATATGAGTGACCATGAAAACCGCTCAAGAACGCACACCGACAGCACCAGGGCACACCCGTGTCTCCGACGTCCACTCGCACGACTGCCGCGCCGTCAGCGGCATCCTGCAGCGCATCGGCGACAAGTGGAGCGTCCTGATCATTACCCGCCTGGGCGATGGCCCCAGAAGGTTCAACGAAATCAAGCGCATGATCGGAGGCATCTCCCAGCGTATGCTGACGCTCACGCTCCGCAACCTCGAGCGCGACGGCCTCGTCAGCCGCACCGTCACTCCCACCGTGCCGCCCCGCGTCGATTACGCCCTGACCGAGCTCGGTCGCGACCTGCTGATCCCGATCCAGGGGCTGGCCGATTGGGCGCTGCAGCACACCTCTTGTATTGAGGCCGCACGCGCCCGATTTGACGAGGCCGAGACGGCGGAAACGCCGCAACTGGGGCGCATTTCGGCTGGTTGACGCGGCATTTCGCCCCGTTTAAGACCGCCGCTTCGCGAACACCCGACCGCGATGTCCCCGGACCTATGAAGGGTCCGGCGGCGTCGCGCCTATTGCGTTTGGAGCACCGTTCCACATGGCTCGTATCGCCGGCGTAAACATTCCGACCCAGAAGCGCGTCGAAGTCGCGCTTCAGTACATCCACGGCATCGGCAAAGCCCACGCCAAGGAAATCTGCGGCAAGGTCGGCATCACGCCCGAACGGCGCGTGAGCGAACTCACCGACGCTGAAGTTCTCCAACTGCGCGAAACCATCGACAAGGATTACACGGTGGAGGGCGACCTTCGCCGCGAAACCGCGACCAACATCAAGCGTCTGATGGACCTCGGCTG
>JAEWNX010000227.1 GCA_023461135.1 Pseudomonadota bacterium | reverse complement strand
GTTCTCAAGTGCGCGCTCGCCTACATCGCCGTCGCCGGCTATGAGCCGCGCGACGCGGGCCGGCGGCGTATTCCGCACGGAGAAGTCTGGTTCGCGCTGATGCCGAACACGCATTTCGCGCCGCCCGTGCGCATCACGACGCCGCTTTCCGCCGGTGGCGCAATCGTCCGCCTCGCCAGTTTCCGGCGCGCGCGCGTGGACGTCCAGCTTACCGCGACCTCGCCTTGAACGCGCGCGTGGCAGCGGCTGAATTGCTTATCGCGGTGCTCGACCGCGGCCGTGCGCTTGAGGACGCGCTTACGGAGACACAAAGCTTCGCCGCGCTCGAAGGGCGCGACCGGGCATTCGCACGCGCGCTGGTTACCGCCGCGCTACGCCGGCTTGGCAGCGTCAACGCGGTGCTTTCGCGCTTTCTGGAGCGGCCGCTGCCCGAGAGCGCACAGCATGCACGCGCACTTCTGCACATCGGCGCAACGCAGCTCCTGGTGCTGGGCACGCCGGCGCATGCCGCAGTTGGCGAGACGGTGGAGGCAGCGAACACGCTTCGCCAGGCGCGCGGGTTCGCCAAGCTGATGAACGCCGTGCTGCGAAGAGTTGCGCGCGAGGGCGCGGCGATCTGGGACTCGCTGCCGGCCGGTTCTGATCTGCCGTCCTGGCTCTTTACGCGCTGGCGCGCGGCGTACGCAGAAGATGCGGCGAAGATCGCGCAAGCGCTACTGAATGAACCACCGTTGGATTTGACATTAAAGAGCGATACGTCCGCGTGGGCTGAGAGGCTCGGCGGCGTACTCACGCCGACTGGAAGCGTGCGCCTTCTCCCCTTCTCCCTTGCGGAGAAGGGGTCGGGGGATGAGGGGCGAGGCAGCGCGCGCCGTGGCGAAAAAAGTGATTCACCTCATTCTGAGTCAGTGCAGCAGCTTCACGCCGTAACCCCCTCTCCGCACGGCAGGAGTGGAGTCGAAAACCTTCCCGGCTTCAGCGACGGCGCTTGGTGGGTGCAAGACGCCGCCGCGACGTTGCCGGCCCAAGCGCTCGGCGACGTGCGCGGCAAGCGCGTGCTCGATCTTTGCGCAGCGCCCGGAGGCAAGACGCTACAGCTTGCGGCGGCGGGCGCGCACGTGACGGCAGTCGATAAATCCGAGGCGCGCCTCAAACGTCTGCGCGAAAATCTCGCGCGCACCAAACTGGAAGCGGAAGTCATCTGCGCCGATGCGCTCGGGTATTGCGCCGCCGAACCATTCGACGCCGTGCTGCTCGACGCCCCGTGCACATCGACGGGCACGCTGCGCCGCCATCCCGATGTCGCATGGTTGCGCCGACCCACCGACATTCGCGCGCTCGCGGAGTTGCAGGCGCAGTTGCTCGCAGCCGCTGCGGCGCAGCTCAAGCCCGGCGCGCCGCTGGTTTACGCGGTCTGTTCCCTGGAGCCGGAAGAAGGACCGGGCGTCGTTGCAGCTGCGCTGACGCAAGGCTGGCGGCGCGACCCGATCAAGCCGGGCGAGATCGCTGGCGCGGATGAATTTCTCACGCCTGACGGCGATCTGCGCACGCTGCCCTCTCGTTGGCCGGAAATCGGCGGGCTCGACGGCTTTTACGTGGCCCGGCTGCAGCGCAATTCTTAACGTTGCGGCACGCTCGCCTTGCGCCACTGGCCGGGCGCAGGTAACCAGCGAGCATGGCGCGCACGCTCATCGCCCCGTCGATCCTGGCCGCTGATTTTTCCAAGCTCGGCGAGGAAGTGCGCGCCCTAGAGGCCGCCGGCGCCGACATGATCCATGTCGATGTGATGGACGGCCACTTCGTGCCGAACATCTCGATCGGCCCCGCCGTGATAAAGGCGATCCGGCCGCATTCGAAGCTGCCGTTCGACGTGCATCTGATGATCGCGCCGGTCGACCCGTACATTCAGCAATTCCGCGACGCCGGCGCCGACATCATCACCGTGCACCCCGAAGCCGGTCCGCACGTGCACCGCACCTTGCAGGCGATCAAGGCGGCGGGGGCGAAAGCGGGCGTCTCGCTCAATCCCGGCACCCCGATCGATGCGATCGATCCGATCATCGACCTGGTCGATCTCGTGCTCATCATGAGCGTCAATCCCGGGTTCGGCGGGCAAAGCTTCATCGAGGGCGCGCTGCCTAAAATCGAGGCGGCGCGCAAGCGCATCGACGCGTCGGGCCGCGACATCATCCTCGAGGTCGACGGCGGCGTGAACGCCAAGACCGCGCCGCGCGTGATCGCCGCCGGCGCCACCGCGCTTGTCGCCGGGACGGCCGTCCATGGCGGCGATCCATCGGCCTACGCGGAGAACATCAGCCGGCTGCGGGCGCGCTGAGTTGACCGCGGCCGCCTCCCCCCAACGGCCGCCGAGGCCGAACGCGATCATCGAAACGTGGCGCGCCAACCCTTTCCATCGGATGCGCCTCGGCGAAGCTACGCCCGACCGAATCGAGCGCTTCGGCAACGATCCGCGCGTCGGCGACGCCGAACGCGGGCGCGAGATCGGCCGCGGCGTCTGGCGCATCGGCGCCGAGAAGCTGCAAGGCGATCATGCCTTGCCTTGGTTGCCGTCGCATCCGTCGCGCCATTTCAGCGCACGTCTGCATTCATTCTCTTGGCTTATAGACCTTGCCGCCGTCGGCCCGTCCGCACATACGCGTATCGCGCAGTTGATCGATGCGTGGATCGCCGAGCACGGCGAATGGGACGATCTCGCTTGGGATCCCGAACTCACGGCCGAGCGGCTTTACGCATGGCTGTGCTGGGGCCGGCCAGCCTTCGAGATGGGCGCGCCCGAGCGGCGCATGGCGCTTTTGCGTTCCGCTGCGCGGCAAGCGCGCCTGCTAATGTTGGCGCAAACGGAGCTGGGTGAACGCCATCTAGGCTCGATCAAGGCCGGCGCCGCGCTCATCCTCGCGGGCGCCGCTGGATTTCCCGACGCCGACCACCTCGCCGAGCAAGGCGACGAGATGCTCATCGAAGCAACGGCGAAGCAATTCTTCCCGGATGGCGGGCACTTTTCTCGTTCGCCCGAGGCGCTTGCGGAGGCGCTGTTCGATCTCACCACGGCGCACGACTCCTTCTTTGAACCGTCCGCGCATCTCACGGATTCCATCGCCAAGCTCGCCGACATGGTGCGCCTGCTGCGTCTTGGGGACGGCGGCCTTGGCTGCTTCCACGGCGGCTCGCAGGGCTCGGCTGCTTCGATTGACGCCGCGCTGGCGCGGGCGCCGGGAGAGCGGCGCGGTTTCCAATTCGCGCAGCACACCGGCTACCAGCGGCTGGAAGCGGGCCCGCTGCGGGTGCTGTTGGACGTCGCCGGCGCTCCGCCCCTCGCCTATTCGGAACGCGCGCATGCGAGCGCGCTTGCGTTCGAGCTTTCCAGTGAAAGCGAGCGGCTGATCGTCAATGTCGGCGCCGGGCGTGAACTTGCGCCTGCCGCGCGGTCGGCCGCCCGCGCCACGAACGGCCATTCCACGCTGATCCTGGCCGACGC
>JAEWNX010000226.1 GCA_023461135.1 Pseudomonadota bacterium | reverse complement strand
TGTCCTATGCGGGACCTGCGATCGCAGGCGTGATGGCGGGCTCCTTCGTTGTGGAGACGGTTTTCAGTCTTCCCGGGATCGGCAAGCAATTCGTGCTTGCCGCGCAGCAGCGCGACTACACGCTCGTGATGGGCGTGGTGCTGGTCTATTCATTCCTCATCATTCTCATGAACCTCGGCGCGGACCTGATGTATCGCGTGCTTGATCCAAGGGCGCGCGCCGCATGACCGATATCCTGATCGACGAACCGGCCGCCCCGGCAGGCATCAAGGGCCGCTCGCTCTGGGACGACGCCCGCCGGCGCCTGATGCGCAACCCGGCGGCCGTGATCAGCCTCTATGTGGTCGCGATCCTCGTGCTCATCGCCGCGTTCGGGCCGATGCTGTGGGTCCATTCGGCCGAAGAGATTTTCCGCGACCGCGTCGGCATCGCTCCGACCTGGACGGACATGCACATCCTCGGCACCGACACCGAGGGCCGGGACATGGTCGCGCGCCTGATTTTCGGATTGCGTATTTCTCTTCTCGTTGGTCTTGCCGCCACGCTCGTCGCGCTCACCATCGGCGTCACGTATGGCGCAATAGCCGGCTTTTTCGGCGGCTGGCTGGACGACGTGATGATGCGTTTCGTCGATGTGCTCTACGCCATCCCATTCATCTTCTTCGTCATCGTGCTGATGACGGTGGTGCAGTTCGACGATCCTGTCATGAACCTGATGCTGATTTTCATGGCCATCGGCGCCGTGGAATGGCTGACGATGGCGCGGATCGTGCGCGGGCAGACGATTGCGCTGCGGCACAAGGAATTCGTCGAAGCAGCGCGGGCGTCAGGCGCCAGGCCGCTGGAGATCGTGTTCCGTCATATCGTGCCGAACGTGTTGGGCCCCGTTGTGGTGTTCGCCACACTGAACATTCCGGTCATCATCCTGGCGGAGAGCTTCCTGTCGTTCATCGGCCTTGGCGTGCAGGAACCGTTGACCTCGCTGGGGCGGCTCATCTCCGACGGCGCGCGCCAGATGATTATCGCGCCCTGGATGCTGATTAGCCCGGCGCTCACCATGCTGATCACGCTGCTGGCGCTCAATTTCCTGGGCGACGGCCTGCGGGACGCGCTCGATCCTAAGGAACGCTAAACGCCGTTTGTCGCATGGTTGCGCCGAGCCGCATGCGGGCCCTCCCGCCCCAGCAGCAACCGCCCTACACTCGACACAGGACTACGGAGACGAGCCATGCCGATCTGGACCGACCGCAGAAGGCTGATCATGGGCGCCGGCGGATTGGGCGCTGCAGCTTCGCTCGGCGCGTGCGCAAACGCGCAGGTGATCGGCTTCGACAAGGCGAGGAAGTCGCTCGACATCGCCAACCAGGGCGAACCGCTCTCGCTCGACCCGCACAAAGCCTCGGGCCAGTGGGAGAACAACATCATCGGCAACATGTTCGTCGGCCTCACGACCGAGGCGGCGAATGCGAGGCCGATCCCCGGCATGGCCGAGCGCTGGGAGACCAGCGAAGACGGCCGCACCTGGACCTTCTTCCTTCGCCGCGCCACGTGGTCGGACGGCGAAGCGTGCGATGCGCACGACTTTGAGTTCGCCTTCAAGCGCATTCTCGATCCGGAGAACCTCGCCGAGTACGCGGCGATCCTCTATCCCATCAAGAACGCGGAGGCTGTGAACAATGGCCAGATGACGCCCGACAATGTTGGCGTGCGGGCATTGGACGACCTGACCCTGGAAATTCAACTCGAGCACCCGGCGCCATATCTGCCGCAAATGCTGATGCACTACACGTCGTATCCCGTGCCGAAGCATGTCGTCGAACGGTACGGAGATGATTGGATCCACCCGGATAATTGCGTCACCAACGGCGCGTTCACGCTGGTGAAGTGGTGGTCGAACTACATCGTTCACCTGGAGAAGAATCCGCGCTTCTTCGACGCCGCCAATGTCGAAATGGAGCACCTCTATTTCTATCCGTCCAACGACGTGAACGCGG
The DNA here is from genome assembly GCA_023461135.1 of Pseudomonadota bacterium. Lineage (GTDB taxonomy): Bacteria > Pseudomonadota > Alphaproteobacteria > Caulobacterales > Aquidulcibacteraceae > Vitreimonas. Next base: position 1,043 of record JAEWNX010000226.1, on the reverse strand, counting down.
CGGCGCGCAAGGTGATGGCCGGGGAGGCTGGCTGGTCCACGCGCTTTCCGTCGAACCAGGTCGAAGAATTGCGGCGTGCGCTGCCCGGCTATGTGCGCGTCGCGCCGTACCTCACGTGCAACTACTTCTCGTTCAACACGACGCGCCGGCCGTTCAACGACATTCGCGTGCGCCAGGCATTGGCCATGGCGTATGACCGCGATTGGGTGGCCGCGAACATCTACCGCACGGGCGAGCAGCCTGCGTATTCGTTCGTGCCGCCGGGCATCGCCAATTATCCCGGGACCGCGCGCTATCCGTGGGCCGACCAGCCGATCGAGCAGCGTCGGCAAGAGGCCCAACGGCTGCTGCGCGCGGCCGGCTACGGCCCCAACAATCCGCTTCGCTTTGAGTTTTCGCACCGCAACACCAGCGACAATCCCCGCGTGGCCGTCGTGGTGCAGAACAACTGGAACGGCATCGCGCCTTGGGTGACGGTGGAGCTTCGCGGTGTCGAAACGCAGGTGCACTACGCCAATCTGCGCGCCAAGAACTTCGATTGCGGCGACGGCGGCTGGATCGCCGACTACAACGACGCAAAAATCTATCTCTATCTGCTGGAAACGCGCACGGGGCCGCAGAATTATCCCGGCTATTCAAATCCCGAATACGACCGTCTGGTGCATGAAAGCGATTTTGAGCCGGATGCGGGCGCGCGCGCGCAACTGATGTCACGGGCCGAGCAGTTGATGCTGAGCGAAGCGCCCATCTGCATGAGCGTCTTCATCAACTCGACCAACCTCGTTCACCCGGACCTCACCGGTTATGAGGACAACATCAGCGACTTCCACCGCGCGCGCTGGTTCGGAATCAGGCAGGCGTAAGGAGCGCGGGTCGGGACACTCGCGCTCGCTTTAGAAGCCGCCGCCAGCTTCTTCGCTGCCGATGCACTTGATCGCGAACGCGTAGTCGTGCGCGAGTTCGCGCAGGAATTCGAAGCGTCCGGCTGAGCCGGCGTGGCCCGCGCCCATATTCATCTTGAGCAGGATGGGCCGGCTATTCGT
>JAEWNX010000225.1 GCA_023461135.1 Pseudomonadota bacterium | reverse complement strand
GGCGGCGTTCGCCGCGATCTGATCTTCGGACAGGAGCTGGCGCGTCTCGTCGCGCCCCGACGGATCGCCCACGCGCGTCGTTCCCCCGCCCAGCAGCACGATCGGCTTGCCGCCGCCTTGCTGAAGGCGGCGCAGCAGCATGATCTGGGTGAGGCTACCCACGTGCAAGCTGGGCGCCGTCATGTCGAAGCCGATATAGCCGGTGACGCCCTTGGCGGCCGCTTTGTCCAAGCCTGGCAAATCAGTGCATTGGTGGAATTGCCCGCGCGCGGTCACGGTGCGCAGGAAGTCGGATTGAAGGGCGTCTGTCATCGGGTGTCTCTTGGGCGCGCGGGCCGATAGCATGGGCGGAGCAGGATGTCGAAGCGGCGCGTTAACGGGGACCATGTCTAAGGTGAGCCCATGCGTTGGATTCTAAAGCGCCATCCCGACTCCCGCCCCGGCGCCGTGACGGGGATCGAAGTGGAGGTCGGCCGTCCCCACGGCAATCAACTGCGCCTGCGCTACGCGGTGAGCGGCGCGATCGACAAAGTCCTCGTGCCCGCGCCCGCCGATCCGGAGCGAACGGATCAGTTGTGGAGATCGACGTGCTTCGAGGCGTTCGCGCGCGAAGGCGGCGCCAAGGGCTATGACGAGTTCAATTTCTCGCCCTCGACGCAATGGGCGGTCTATCGCTTCGACGGCTACCGAACAGGGATGAGGAACGCTGACGTGCTCGCGCCTCGTGTTGAGGGGGGCGTGGAGGGCGATACATACGTTTTGCACGCCGCGTTTGATTTGCCTGGCGCCGCGCCATGGCGCCTTGGCCTTTCGGCCGTCATCGAAGAAACCGACGGTCAGAAATCCTACTGGGCCTTGGCGCATCCGACGGGCCAACCCGATTTCCATCACGCTGATGCGTTTGTCGTGGAGCTTGCATGAAGTTCGGCATCGAACGCTTGCTGGAAGACAAGAGTCTGCTGACGCAACTCGAAGGCCGGCGCGTTGCGCTGGTGGCGCATCCTGCCTCCGTGACGCGCGATCTCACGCACTCACTCGATGCGCTCGTCGCCGCCGGCGTCAACATCACCGCGACTTTCGGCCCGCAGCACGGCATGCGCGGCGACAAGCAAGACAACATGGTGGAGTCGGCCGATTACACCGATCCCGTGCACGGTGTGCCGGTGTTTTCACTATACGGCGATGTGCGCCGGCCATCGGGGCAGATGCTGTCGACGTTCGACACTGTGCTGATCGATCTGCAGGATCTCGGCTGCCGCATCTACACATTCATCACCACGCTTCTCTACATGCTCGAAGCGGCGGCTGAGACCGGCAAGGAAGTGTGGGTGCTCGACCGGCCCAATCCGGCGGGACGGCCGGTGGAAGGGCTCACGCTGCGCGCGGGTTGGGAAAGTTTTGTCGGCGCGGGGCCGATGCCGATGCGGCATGGGCTGACGCTCGGCGAACTCGGTCTTTGGTTCATCGATCACTTCAAACTCGATGTGCGGTATCGCGTGATCGAGATGGAGGGCTACAAGCCGGGCGCGGCGCCGGGTTATGGCTGGCCGCTCGGCGAGCGGACGTGGGTCAATCCTTCGCCGAACGCGCCGAATTTGTGGATGGCGCGCGCCTATGCCGGCACGGTGATGGTGGAAGGTGCAACGCTCTCGGAAGGACGCGGCACGACGCGTCCGCTCGAACTGTTCGGCGCCGCCGACATCGATGCGCGGGCGGTGCTGGCTGAGATGCACAAGCTTGCGCCGCACTGGCTGAAGGGCTGCGTGCTGCGTGAGATTTGGTTCGAGCCGACGTTCCATAAGTGGGAGCGGCAGCTCTGCCATGGCGTGCACATTCACTGCGAGGACCCGGCCTACTACGACCACGAAGCGTTCAAGCCGTGGCGCCTGCAGGCGCTCGCCTTCAAGGCGATCCGGCGCCTCTATCCTGAGTACGATCTGTGGCGGCGGTTCAGCTACGAATACGTCTTCGACAAACTGCCGATTGACGTGATCAACGGCTCGCCGTTGCTGCGCGAATGGATCGACGACACGAACGCAGCGCCCGCCGATCTCGACGCGCTCACCGTTCCGGACGAGCAGGCCTGGCTCGACGAGCGCGCCAAGCACTTGCTGTACTGACGCCGACGCGCGTCAGAACCAGCCCTTCTTCTTTTTCTTTTCGGGCTCCGGCGCGGGCGCAGATTTTTGCGGACGCTGTGTGGCAGCGGGCGGCGCCTGCACCTTCGCCGCGCCGTTCGCGCGGGCGGGCGATTGTGCAGCGGCCGCACCGGGCGCGGGCCCCAATTTGTCGACGAACCACATGCCTACCTCCCTTAGGCGCGAGATCTGCCTTCGCCACTACTGCATCGCGGACAGTGCGCCAATTGGCGTGGCGGCAAGGGAACGTTTCGAAGCCGCGTTTTCCACAGCGGCGTGGCGCGCAGGTCAAATGAGCGGCAGCGACGCGAGCGCGATGGGCAGCGCTGCGAGCATCTCCGCCCCGATGTGCGGACGCGGTTGGGCAGGAGGCGCTCTGTCCGGCAGCTTGGCCTCATAGGACGCCAAGAGCTTCCCCAGCGCCTTGGACCAGCCGAAGTGCTCGACGATGTGCGCGCGCGCCCTCGCGCCGACCGCGGCGCGGTCGTGCGCGGCGCGGACGATGTTTGCGGCCATTGCT
>JAEWNX010000224.1 GCA_023461135.1 Pseudomonadota bacterium | reverse complement strand
GCTCGCGCACGTGTCGGCGCTCGCCATCATCTATTGCTTCGGCTGGTTTGCGGCGCGCACTGAATCTGAGGCAAGCGTGCTTCTGTTCCTCGCCATCGCCATGGGCGGTATGGCGGCCGGCGCGCGTTGGCTGCGTGCGCGCGAGCGTGCGTTCGCCGGTGTGTTCTATGGATGGTTCACGCTGGGCGCGCTCCTGTTCTTCGCCATCGCAGGCTACCTGCCGTGGTTCGGCGCCGAGGACAGCCAACTTGCCGGCATTCTTCATCGCGTCATTTGGCTCGGCGCGTCGGGCGCGGTGCTGGCGCTCGGGCGCTATGACAGCCACACGCTCGTCAGCACGGTTGGCGTGCTCAGCATGATCGCCGCGATCTGCGCGCTGCTAAACGACCTCGGCCTCGATCTGTTGGCGATCGCCGGCGTCTTCATGCTCTGCGCCATAGCGGCGCTGATCGGCGGTCTCGCTCTGCGCAAAAAAGGGGTGAAGGCGTCATGAAAGTGCAGCCTGCTCCTCGCATCCTCGCCGTTGCGGCGCTCTGCGCTGCGGCGCTGATCGCACTCGTGGTCAGCGAGGGCTTTGCGCGAGAAAGCGGCCAGGAAGCGCTGCTGCCGATGGAGGCCGTCGATCCGCGCGCCTTGCTCCCCGGCCATTACGTGGAGCTTCGCCTGATTCAGCGCCTGGAGCCCGGCGAGCCCTGCCCGCAGGTCGAAGGCGGGGCGGAGTGGATCGCCTTCAATCGCGGCGACAATGACGTGCTGACGTTCGCCGGCGGCGCGCGTTCGCGCGAAGGCGCGACGCAGATCGCTCCCGTGCCGGTCAAAGGCAGCTTCATGTGCTCAGACCCGGTGATCGGCGTTGACGAGCATCCCGGTGTCCCAGGTTGGGTGCAGCTCGACATCGGTATAGACCGCTTCCACATCAACCAGGCCGAAGCCGAACGCATCGAGCGCGTGTTGCGCGACCAGCGTCCCGGCGAAGAGGCGCGGGCGTTCGCCATCGTCTCGATCGCGCGCGACGGGCGCGCGCGGCTCAAGGGCCTGGTGGTGGATGGTGAACGGCTGGATCTGAACTGGCTGTAGCCCACGGCCCGCCATAACGCGGCGCGAGCGCGATGTACGCGAGCGCGCCGCCGACAAAGCCGCCCAGGTGTCCTTCCCACGCGATCGGGAATATGCCGATCTCGCTCAGCACGCCCATTAACACCACGTTCAGGAAGAAGATCGAGCCGAACGCACTGCGGATGCGGGGATCGGCGATCGACTGGCGCCATGTCGGCCGTAGCGCGAGGAAATACGCGCTGAACACGCCGCACACCGCGCCCGACGCACCGATGGCCGCAGCGTCGCTGTTCCAGTTGAGCGCCACGAACGCGGCGCCGCCGAGCAGAGCGCCTGCGAAGAACACGATCAGAAAGCGCCACCAGCCGAGGCGAAGCGCCGGTAACCTTCCGAGAAGGAAAAAGAAGAAGGCGTTAAGTCCCGCATGCCACCACGCGACGTGCAGAAACGCATGACCAAAGAGCGCCGCCGCGGCCTCCGTCCAGTTTGTGAACCGGTCCGGACTGTCCGGGTTGAACCGCTCCGGAATTAACGCAAATGCGAAGTCGATCGCCCGCTGCTGTTCGGGCGACGTCATCACAAACGCCACGTACGAAAGCACGATCGCGCTGACCAGCGCCCAGATGATGAACGGCGTCGGCAAACGGGCGGCTTCTGCGGCCAAAATCAAGGCTCCATCTGGTTAACGCGAGGCGCATCGCGCGATATGGGGCGGCGCACCCGCCTGTCCAATGCGCGCCTCTCCAAAACGGCTGGCACAGGCGTTGCTTCCTCGCTCCGAACACGAATTCCAACGGAGCACCTTCACGTGCGCACGTTCATCTTAATTGGCGGACTATTGCTGGCGACGCCGGCTTTCGCCGATCCCATTCCGAACGGCACGGGCGACGTCGAGCGCGCCTTCGGCATGAATTGGGAAAGCTTCGACACGCCCATCAATCCCGCCACGCGCGACCAGAACGGCAACCGCACCATCGTCAACGGCCGCATGGACATCGAAGGCACGCTCACCGGCGGCATCATGGACGGCTTCGGTTCGGGCCTCGGCGGCTCGTCCGCGCAGGCGATCGGCAACCAACTGAACGTGATCACCCAGGGCAACTACAACACGGTGATCGTGGACTCCACGCAGATCAACAATGGCGACATCAGCGCCAACTCGGACGGAGAATAATCCATGCGCGCGCTGAAGGTTCTCGCTGCTCTCGCTTGCACCACGGCTTTGACGGCCTGCATCACCCCGCACTCCGGCGGCGACGGCCTCTACACACTGCCGATCGGCGACGCGCCGGTCACGGCCAACCCCACCGCCTACTCGCCGGCGCTCGATTGCTTGAACGCCTATGCGCGCCAGAACAATGTCGCCGCGCCGCGCATCGCTGTCGGCCGCATCCTCGATTACACCGGGACCGTTAATGAAGACGGCGGCCGCCGCATTACGCAAGGCGCCTCGTTAATGGCGATGAGCGCATTCGCGAAATCCGGCGCGCGCCTGGTCGAACGTTTCGACACCTCGGTCACCGAGCTCGAACTGCGTTACGCCAACAACCGTCTGATCGGTCAGGAAGGCGACGAGAACGTCCGCCGCATCTATGCCGGCCAGATGCCGGGCTCCGATTTCTACTTCGTCGGCGGCATCACCGAGCTCAATTACAACATCCGCTCCATGGGCGTTGACGCCCAAGGCGGCCACACCGACGCCCGCGACGGCGTCGGCAATGCTGGTGCGCGCCTCTACGTGATGAACATCGCGCTCGACTTCCGCCTCATCGACACGCGCACTCTCGAAGTCGTGGACGTGATCTCCTACCAAAAGCAGATCATCGGCCGCGAAGTTCGCGCCGGCGTCTTCTCCTTCTTCGACGACACCTTCATCGACATCGCCGCCGGCGAACGTGCGCTCGAACCGGTGCAGCTCGCGGTGCGCGCGGGTGTGGAGCGCGCCGTCGTGCAGGTGATGAGCCGCTTCTATCGCGTCAACGACAGCTCGGTGTGCGAAGAGGCGCTCCAAGCCGAAGGCGATCCGATGGGCCCCGGTCAGCCGGCGCCTGGCGTGAGCCAGAGCCAGGCCTCGGTTGCGATCGATAACGCGCAACCGAACCCCGATACGTGGAACGCTCGCCGCGACGACAACATCACTGGCATCCGCGGCCGCTCGTAAGCCGCGAACGGAGCAGCCATGCGCGCCGCCCTCCTACTCTCCGCCGCACTGATCGCCTCGCCCGCGATCGCGCAAACGAACAACCAGTACCAAGGCGGCGACGCCACCGCGACGACCGTGGTCGATGTCGGCCAGACGGAAGATGCGGCGGCGACAGCAGTCGCCAGCGGCAACGTCGTCACCGTCCAGGCCGATGACGCCGACGCCTTCATGCTGAACGATCAGCACATGGATGGCGACACGACTGCCGTCGCGACGTCCGATATCGACTCCGCCGACGGCAACACTGTCACCTCCTCAGCCGCCGTCGCCAACGGCGCCACCGCGGAGTTGCGCGGCAGCACGGTGACGATTGATGCGCTGACGCTCGCGCACGGCGACACTACGGCCATCACCAACGCCACCGGCGACTACGCGGTGAACGCCGCGACGTCCGCTTCGGCGGCCGGCAACGTGGCGGCCGTCTCGACCGAATACAGCGATGCGGAGTTGCTGATCGCGCAGGAAAGCACCGGCAGCACCATCGCCGCCGTCAACGCCGATCACGGCCATGTCGACGAGCAGGTTGTTTCGGGGGCCATCGCCAGCGCCAACAATCTTAGCGTCACGGGTTACACGACGACGCTGCTCAGCCGCACCCGACAGACGGCGGATGGAGACGACGTCACCGCAAGCGTCAATCTCAACGCCGAACACGCTCACGACGCTTCCGGCAACGCCACTGCAAGCGCCAACAGCATCGCGCTCGACAATCAATGGGGCCATCTGGAGACGCGGGTCATCCAGAACGCGTCCGCCAATGTCAGTGCGAGTTCCGAAGTGACGCTCGGTGATCACTTCCACGGCTTCGGCTCGGCGGGCGCCTATGGCGTGGGCAACCAGACGCTGGTGTCCAATGTCGGCTCCGACACGCTGATGAACACCGTGCAAGACAATGTCGGCGACATCTCCGCCAACGCCGCCTTCTCCGGCCAAGGCGGCGACTCCGCCCTCGCGTCCGCAGCCGCCTACGGCAACAACGTCGAGGGCGCGCTCTGCAGCCAGTGCGAGGTCAACGTGCCGAGCCTCGTCGCCAACAACAACCAGACCAATGCCGGCGACGTTTCCTCGAACGCGCGCGTAACGTCCGCTTACACGAACACAGCCGCCGCGAGCGCCACCGCGATCGGAAACGCGGCCACCTACTCGGCGCGCGGTCCGTAGCGTTCAGATCGAGTACCCGGTCTCGATCATCTGATCCATGCTTTCGGCGGGGGCGACGCCGCCGCTGCACGGTTTGCCGACGAGCTTTGCGGGAACGCCGGCGACCGTGCAGCGCGCAGGCACCGGGTCCAGCACGACCGAACCCGCCGCAATCCGCGCTTCTTCGCCGATTTCGATGTTGCCGAGCACTTTCGCGCCAGCGCCGATCATCAC
>JAEWNX010000223.1 GCA_023461135.1 Pseudomonadota bacterium | reverse complement strand
GTGAAGAGCTTCTCCGGATCGGGCCGGTGCGTGCGCGCCAGATCGACAAAGCCGCCCAGATCGCGCACCGCATCGAGCCGCGATGTCTCCGCCGGCGTGTGGCTGACGACCTTCAGAAGCTGCTTGTGACTCCAGACGTCGAACTCGCCCGGCGCCACGTTGAGATCGCCGACGAGCACCGTAGGTGCCGTTCCCTTCCGTTTCTTGTAGAGCGCTTTCATGCGGTCGAGCACTTTGAGCTTGTGCGCAAACTTCGGGTTGGTCAGCTCCGGCACATCGGCGCCCGCGGGCACATACAAGCTGTGGACTTCAACGCCGTCGATTTTCGCCGCCGCGATGCGCGCTTCCTTTTTCGGGCAAATCGCCGGCGCTTCGACCGGCTCAAGCTTCAGCTTCGAGACGATGGCGACGCCGTGCCAGCCTTTCTGCCCGACCACATGCATGTGACGGTAGCCGGCCTGCTTGAACGCCTTCTCGGGAAACTCGCCGTTGCGGCACTTGATCTCTTGCAGGCACAGCACGTGCGGCTGCGCCTCCGCGAGGAACCGGCACACGGTCTCTATCCGCAGGCGCACCGAGTTGATGTTCCACGTGGCGATTCTGAGCATGCAGTCTGTCTGGCGCGTGCGACGCGCAAAATGAAGGAGGCCCGACCGCATTCAGCAGCCGGGCCTCTCAAAGCGCCTTGAGGGGGGCGCATCTCGCCGGCAGGGGATGTCCGGCTTGAGGCGGGCGCCGCGCTGGATCCGTCAGCGGGGGGGACGACGCCATCCAGGGGGATGAGCGGCGACCGCCCGTTGTATGTACGCCACAGGGGCGAAAAATTCAAGGTCGTTGCAGCGAAAGCGCTTGCCTTACGAGAAGTTTCGGATTTGGCGCGCCCGCTTAGTTTCGGCGGCCCGGCCGGCTGGCCACGTCAGGCAGACGAAACAGGCTGGCGTCGAGGCTGCCGGGCTCGCTCACGTTCGAGAGCGTCACGCGCGTCCGGGCGCCCGTCGCGTCGATCACGTCCCATGAGCGGAGCTGGCCGCCGTTGAATTGCAGCGTGATCTGTCCGTCCATCTGTCCGGCGCGATCGCGCACGGTGATCATGTGCCAGGGGCCTGACTGCGAAACGCGTAGCACGCGCGCATTGCGCTCGAGATCGATGTTCTGGCCGAGAATGATGTTAAGCGGGGTCGAACGCAGCGGCGTGCGTTCGGTTGTGCGCAATTCGTTGTCTCTAACGGCGACGACCCGCCCGTCCGCGACGACCAAAAGCTGCGCCGGCGCATCGTATTCAAAGCGCATGCGGCCAGGCTTTTGGATGTAGAGCGTTCCGGCTGAGCGGCCGCCGCCTGGCGAGCTTTGCGTAAAGCGCGCCTGCAGGCGCGAGTAGGAATTCAGATAGCGGTTCGCGGCCGCCAGCGCTTGGGCGCGGGCGTCGCCTTGGAGCGCGACGGGCGTGGCTTGCGCGTACGCGGCTGGCGCGAGCGCGAGGGCGGCGATCCCGAGAAGGGCGGTGCGTCTCAACATGTGGGTCATGTGCCGCAAACGCGTGGCGGAAAAAAGGGTTCGCCTTGCCCAGAAATGGCCTTTTCGCTTCAGGTTGCGTTCATCGCCGGGCCGGAAAGGGCTTGCGGCGACGCAGGCCCCGGGCTTGATCTGGTGAAAATTGTCGCGGGGCGGGAAGAGAATGTTTGCCGACATGACCAGGGAGCTGCCGTCCATCGGCTGGGCGGGGTTCCTCGACACCGAAGCATTGATCCAGTCCTTCGCGGCTTTGGTGCTGGCGACCTTCCTGGGCGCCGTCATCGGCTTCCATCCAACCACGGCGCGCTCGATCGACACGCGCGAGGAAGCCGAGCTGCCGAAAGTCTCCATCATGTACGCGCTGGTCGGCGCCGTGATCGGCGAGATCGTGCTGGAATATGGCCTCGTGGTTGGCTTCGTCGTGTTCGGGCTCGGCGGCCTCATGCGCTTCAGGACCGACACCTCTTCGACCCGCGACACCGGCCGGCTGATCGTCGTCACGTTGATCGGTTTGATCGCGGGCCTCAATTTGCCGCACTTCGCGGTGCTCACCACAGCGTTTGCGTGGGTGCTGATCTTCCTGCTGGAAGGGCGGCCCATCTGCCAGCTCGAGGTCGACGAGATTCCGGAAGGGCGCGTGAAACAGGCGGCCGAAGCCTATCGCGCGCTGCTGATCGAACTCGGCTGCACCATTATCAAGGAAGACAAGACGTTCAGGAAACGGCGCATCGATTACGTGTTTCGCGCACCGCGCAACAAGCGCCCAGAGGAGCTGCATCAAGCGCTTTGCGAACGTATTCCCGCCGATGTGCGCGGTGAGATCGATTGGGAAGTGGAGTAGCGCGGCGCTCGCATGAAATTCCGGCGAGGTCGGCCGATCCGTCTAGCGCTTTTGCGGACACAGGCGCAGGCTCGCGCATAGGGCGCAAAGGCGGCCGGCAGGACCCGCTTCGAGGCGCCCTGACAGGCGAATCCGGTACGCGATTAAGGATAATCATAGTCTCGTGCCGGCTTGAACTGTCGCTTCGCATCCGGGAGGGGATCGATGCACGCCGCACGCAACATACTTCGCGGAATCGCGTTTACCGCCGCTGTGTTCGCCGCCAGCCACGCCTTCGCGCAGGACGACGACCAGGAAGTCATCGTCACGGGCACGCGGGCTGAAGGCACATCGCCGACGCAATCGTTATCGCCGGTCGATCTGGTGCCGTCCGATGCGCTGACGGAGCAAGGCTCGCTTGAGCTGACCGATCAGCTCACCAGCATCGCGCCATCGATCAACACGCAGCGGTTCCCGATTTCCGACGGCACCGCGGTCATTCGCCCGGTAAATCTGCGCAACCTGCCGCCGGACTCCACGCTGGTTCTGATCAATAGCCAACGCCGGCACCGTTCGGCGCTGGTGAACTTGCAGGCCGAACCATTCGGCACCGTGAACCAGGGCGCGCAAGCGGTCGACTTCGGCATCATTCCGTCGACTGCGATCCAGCGCATCGAGGTGCTTCGCGACGGCGCCTCGGCGCAATACGGCTCGGACGCCATCGCCGGCGTGATCAACGTGATCCTGCGTGACGACAACCAGGGTCTTCGCTTGAACGCGCAGTACGGAGAATTCTTCGAAGACGATGGCGAGAATTACACGGTCGGCGCCAATCTCGGCCTGCCGCTCGGCCCCGAGGGCTTCGTCAATCTCACGTTGGAGTATCTCTCCTCCGAAATCACCTCGCGCGGCAGTGCACGGCCAGATGCGGCGGCGGTCGCGGCGTTCCTTGGCGATCCGAGCCTCGTCCCGTTCAACGGGCTAGGCCAGCGCTGGGGCGATCCCAACGTCGAGAGCACGCGCTTCTTCGCTAACGCTGAGCTGCCGCTCGGCGGCGTCGAACTCTATGGGAATGCAAGCTACGTCGATCAGACGACATTCTCCGGCTTCTTCTATCGCGCGCCGTTCGGCGTCCCGGGCGTTTCGCCGCGAAACACGCTGTGCGTTTGCGACGCGGGCGGCAATCCGCTGGATACGCCGCAAGATATCGTCGATGCGATCAACGGCGCCGGGCTAGACCCGAACGACTTCCTAACCGCCGACGGCGGAAGCCCAAGCGGCTTCGTCTCGCTCAACCCGATCTGGACGCTATTCCCAGGCGGCTACAATCCGACGTTCGGCGCCGATATCATCGACTATTCCGCGGTGCTCGGCGTGAAAGGCGAATTCGGCAACGGCATGATCTGGGATTTGAGCGGGCGTTTCGGGCGCAACGAGCTCTCGTACTTCCTCGAGAACACGATCAACCCAAGCCTCGGCATCAACTCCCCGCTCAACTTCCGGCCGGGTGATCTGGCGCAGGAAGAATCGGGCGTAAACCTCGACTTCGTGATCCCCTGGAACATCGGCCTGCCAGAGCCGATCAACGTCGCGTTCGGGGCCGAATGGCGCAACGAAACATACGAGATCAATGCGGGCGATCCGGCCTCGTTTGAACAAGGGCCGACATCGACGTTGTTTACGTTCGGCTCCGATGGTTTCCAGGGCGACAGCCCGGAAGCGGCAGGGGAGTTCGGACGCGACTCGTATGGCGTGTACGTGGATCTCGAGACGACGTTGGGCGAACGGCTCGACGTCGGCGTCGCGGGCCGCTTCGAGGAATACGACGATTTCGGCGATACGTTTAACTGGAAGGTCGCAGGCCGTTTCGAGTTCACGCCTGCGCTCGCGGTGCGCGGCACGCTCTCGACCGGTTTCCGCGCACCGACGCCGGGACAGATCAACACGCTCGACGTGACCACCACGGCAGACGCCACGGGCGCGCTCATTCTGCAGGGCACGTTCCCAACCAATGGCCCGGTCGCCGCCACGCTCGGCGCCGAGGCGCTGAGCCCGGAAGAATCATTCAACGCCACGGCGGGCGTCATCTATTCACCGTCGCGCGATTTCATGATCACACTCGACCTCTATCAGATTGACGTCGACAACCGCATTTCGTTGCTGACCCAAGCGATCGCGCCGGGATCGGCGGAAGATCTGGCCCTGATCGCGGCGGGCTTTCCGGGCATCCGCTCGGCTGGCTTCTTCGCCAACGCGTTCGACACGACCGTGCGCGGCGTCGAGCTGGCGGTGGTGAAGAGCTTCGAGTTGGGCGCAATGGGCGATCTCACGCTCGATTGGCGTCACGCATACAACGAGCAGGAAATCCGCAATGTGATTTTCCCGACCGTCAATGCCGAGCTCCTGTTCGATTACGAGAACCAATTGCCGGCGCATCGTTCGGTGCTCACGGCCAATTGGGATTACAACGACCGCTGGGGCGGCTTCATCCGCGCCAATTACTATGACGGCTGGCAGGACCTCACGTTCGGCGAACTCGGCCGCTTCGGTTCGGAAATTCTGGTCGACGCCGAAGTGCAGGTGAACCTGACGGAGAATGTTGAGATCGCCTTGGGCGGCGAGAATATCTTCGACGAGTATCCCGACGACGAGACCAACTCGACGCTTCGCTTCCTCGGCGCCACGCGGCCCATTTCATCGCCGTTCGGCTTCAATGGCGGCCAGTGGTATGTTCGCCTCAGGGCGGAATTCTGACGAGCAATTTCCGACAAAACTGGCGGCGCGGCTTCACGG
>JAEWNX010000222.1 GCA_023461135.1 Pseudomonadota bacterium | reverse complement strand
GGCCGCACCTGTAACGCGCGGGAACGTGCAGTTCCGCGCCCGCGTTTGCCCGGCATGCCGGCTCCTCGCCTGTCGGAAACCCTGAGCACGGCGCGCGCCTGGGGCGTGCGCGCGGGCGTGCGCATCCGCGATGGCGCACGCTGGACGTGGACGCGCGTTGCGGCGGCGCCCTGGCGCCGCATCGGCATCTGGGCCGGCGGCGTGTTTGGCGTGCTCGCCACCTCGCTCGTGCTGTTCCTCACCTTCGCGGACTGGAACGCGCTGCGCGGCCCGATCGGAAAGATGGCGTCGGCGGCGACCGGGCGGGACGTCGTCATCGCCGGCGATCTCCAAGTGAACCCCTGGTCCTGGACGCCGGAATTCACCGTCAACGATTTGCGCATCGGCAACCCGGCGCAGTTCCGTGAGCGCGGCAGGTTCGCCGTCGTCAGGCGGGGGCAAGCGACCGTGCGCCTGCTTCCTCTCTTCTTCGGCCGCTTCGACTTTGTCCGCATCGATCTTCAAGGCGCGGACATCTGGCTCTATCGCAACGCCCAAAGCGTCTCCAATTGGGCGCCCTCGCGCGCGTCGACGGGCAAGCCATTCGATTTGCCCGCTATCCGGGAGTTCGCGCTGCGGGATGGCCACGTGCGCCTCATCGACGAAAAGCGCCGTATGACCCTAGACGCGACGTTCACCACCGAAGAGAGCGTCGATCCGCGCAATCCTGGCCGCTTCGAACTGAACGGCGCAGGGCGCATGAACAACCGCCCGTTCCAGCTCACGCTCACCGGCGCGCCATTGCTCAATGTGCGGCGCGATCGCCCCTACCCGTTCGTCGCCGATGTTCGCGCGGGCGGCACGCACATCGAGGCGGAAGGCTCGGTGCGGCGTCCGTTCAACTTCAACGACTGGCAGGCAAACATTCGCGCCTCGGGGCCCGACCTTGCCGACCTCTACTACCTGCTCGGTCTCGCGCTGCCAAACACGCCGCCGTACAACTTGCACGGCGAGCTCACGCGCACGGGGCGCCGCTTCGGTATGCCGCGCGTGGCCGGCCGCATCGGCGACAGCGACGTGCGCGGGACATGGACCGCGGCGCCGCAACAAAACGGTCGCATGTTGTTCGAAGGCGACTTTCGCAGCAACAGCCTCGACTTCGACGACTTGATGGCCGTGCTCGGCGGCCCGCCCGATACGCGCGAGACCGCTTCGAGCGAGCAGCGCCAGATGGCCGCCAACCTCGCGGCTCAAGGGCGCCTGCTGCCGGATGCGCAACTCGATATCAGCCGCGTGCGCAACATGGACGCGCAGGTGACCTACAATGCAGCGCGCGTCCGCAGCGAGCGCGTGCCGCTGCGCGGCGTCTCGGTAAACATCAATCTGAATGAAGGCCTGCTTCGCCTCGACCCGATGACGCTAGACCTGACGCGCGGGCGCGTGAGCGGGGCGGTATCCATCAATGCGCGACAGGATACGCCGCGCGTGGATCTCGACGTGCGGCTCACGAATGCGCGCCTTGAATCGATCTTCCGTATCGGCGGGCGCCAACCGATCATGGGCGCGGTGCAGGGCCGCGTGCAACTGACCGGCTATGGCGGTTCTGTGCGCGACGCCGCCGCGAATGCCGATGGACAAGTCACCTTCGTCATCCCTTCTGGCGAAGTGCGTGAAGCGTTTGCAGAGCTGACCGGCATCAACGTCACGCGCGGCCTCGGGCTCCTGCTCGCGGAAGATCAAAGCAAGATCGGCGTCCGTTGCGGAGTCGCCAGCTTTCGGGTCAACAACGGCGTCGCGCGCACGCACAGCCTTGTGTTCGACACCGAGACGATGCTGATCGAAGGCAGCGGCACGGTGAGCCTGCGCGACGAAACGCTCGATCTCGAGATCGAAGGCGAGCCAAAAGAGCCGCGGCTAATCCGCGTCGCCGCACCGATCTCGATCAAGGGGCGGCTGCGCACGCCTCGCATCGGCGTGGAAGTCGAGGACGCCGCGGACCAAGGCCTCGCCGCCGCGATTGCGACGATCGCATCGCCTCTGGCAGCCATCCTTCCGTTCATCGACCCTGGCTTGGCCGAGGACGCCAATTGCGCCGCGCTCCTCGCCGGACGGCGCAATGCCGAGCAACGCGAAGGCTGACCAGAGTACGGAACCGACCTTTCGCGCCTGGTGTTTACCGAGGCTATGGGCAGTCTCGCCGATCAGTCTTTTCAGCCGCCGCCCGAGGCGGAAAACTTCTACGTCGAAGGGCTGAAACTGCTCGCGCAGAGCGACATCCCATTCTTGCTCTCGGGCACTTACGCGGTGACGACCTACACAGGCATCGTCCGGCCGACCAAAGACCTGGATATCTTTTGCAAAGCCGGCGACTATCCGCGCATCCTCTCCTTCTTCAAGGAGCGCGGCTATGACGTGGAAGTCGAGGACGAGCGCTGGCTCGCGAAAATCTTCCGCGGCAAATACTATTTCGACGTGATCTTCAGTTGCCGCACGACGGAGATCGCGATCACCGAGGAATGGTTCGAAGACGCGCCGGAGATCGAAATCTACGGCACGAAGGTCCAGATCATCAAACCCACCGAGCTTGTGTGGTCGAAAATCTTCGTGCAGGACCGTTACCGCTACGACGGCGCCGACGTGGCGCACGTCATCCTAAAGCAACACGGCGCGATCGACTGGAAGCGGTTGCTGCGCTACATGGAGTTGCATTGGGAAGTGCTGCTGACGCACCTCATCAACTTCCGCTACATCTATCCGAGCGAACGCGATCTCGTGCCGCGCTGGCTGATGGACGAATTGATTTCGCGCCTGAAGTCGCATCTCGACATGCCGCAATCGAACGTAAAGATCTGCCGCGGCCGGCTCTTCAGCGCGCGCGACTATGTGACCGACATTAGCGAGTGGGGCTACGCCGACATCATCGGAAAAGGGCTCGAAGAACGGCATGACCCTGTCCACTGATCGTCCGCTGCGCGTTGCGGCCATCGGAGACCTGCACGTACAGGAGAACCGCAAGGGCGGCTATCGTGATCTGTTCGGGGACATCAGCGGCATCGCCGACGTGCTGGTGCTGTGCGGCGATCTCACCAATTATGGCAAGACGCATGAGGCCGAATTGCTGGCCGAAGACGTGTGCGCCGCCCGCATCCCCGTCGTCGCCGTTCTCGGCAACCACGATCACGAATGCGGACAGCCGGAGACCATCAAGGAGTATTTGACGCAAGCCGGGGCTCGCGTGCTGGACGGCGGCGAGTCATTTGAAATCCGCGGCGTCGGCTTTGCCGGCTGCATGGGCGCGATGGGCGGCTTCGGGCGCTACATGCTGTCGTCGTTCGGCGAAAAGGCGGTGAAGGAGTTCGTGCACGCCAGCATGGAAGAGATCATGAAGCTCGAAACGAGCCTTCGCATGCTGCGCACCGAGCGCGCCGTCGCCGTGCTGCACTATGCGCCGGTGCCCGACACGCTGATCGGCGAACCGGCGGAGATCATGCCGTTTCTCGGCAACGGACGACTTGCCGAAACGATAGACCGCTTCGAGAACGTGCGCGCGGTCGTGCACGGCCACGCCCACCGCGGCGTGCACCGCGGCCGCACGCCCAAGGGTGTGCCCGTCTATAATTGCGCGCACATGGTGACGATGGCGGAGACGGGCCGGCCCTTCACCTTGTTCGAGGTTTAGCCTTCGGTTTGGCGCGGGCGCTCGGTCGCGGCCGGCGGCGTCACCGACGAGAGCAATTCGCCGATTGCTTCGCTCTCCACCACGTAGTCTTCCCGCATGCGCTCCAGGAACCGCGTTTGCGCACCGGCGATGTCGTCGGCTGAGCGGCAGTGCGCCAAATCGTCCATTTGATCGGCGTAGGCGCGCATGCGGCGCGCCCAGAACTTCGCCGCTTCCAGCGCGAAGCGTTGGCTGAGCAGAAAGGTGTTGGCGGCCGGCGTTTGCATCATGTCAACGAGGGAGGAAACGGAGTCCGGCGAACCGTTGCCGCCGTTATTGCGTCTATTGGCCATTGCACTGATCCCGCACCAGATTTTTGTGACGAGTGTTGCGCCGATCAGTCGAGTGCGCCTTTTGCGCTGCGATCGCCGCAAGCACCATCTAGCACGCTGCGGCGGCGCGTGGCTAACTTTGCAGAAATCAAGCGCCGAATTCGCGTTCCAGTCTTTGCACGCCGATTGTCTCCACGGCTGCGCGCGCTTGATCGAGTGTGATGTTCGTTCCTTCGGCGCTCACGGCAACGCCGCGCCCGACGACACTGTAACTGGCGCTACCGCCCGCGTTATTGACCTCCTCGGAGTAGATGCGCCCGTCGATCGCCTGCGTGCGCGCATAACCATCTCTGCCCGGGCCGGTCTCGTGCATGGTCATGCCTGCGGCCAACGTAGTGAGCGCGCCGATCTCGCCTGTCTGCATTACCGTAAGCCGCAGTTCGGCGTCCCCGCTGCGGTAAACGCCTTGAGCTTGCGCGACCTCCGCCTCCGTCTTGCTCGATGACGATGCGAGCGCGAAGCCGCCGGGCAACGAGGGCGGAAGCTGTTCTTGGACGCGGGCGTGATCAACGGTTGTCCCGGCGCCGTTCTGCAGCGCTTGGCGCTGCAACTCGGTGAGTTC
Organism: Pseudomonadota bacterium; assembly: GCA_023461135.1. Lineage (GTDB taxonomy): Bacteria > Pseudomonadota > Alphaproteobacteria > Caulobacterales > Aquidulcibacteraceae > Vitreimonas. Next base: position 4,708 of record JAEWNX010000222.1, on the reverse strand, counting down.
GGGGGCGCCTTGGGCCGGCGCCTCGGCGCCCACATTCTGGCCGAACGTGTAGGACGGGCCCGTCCGCACGTTGAGCATCAAGGTGCTGTAGATCATGGACATCAAGATGCTGGCGACGATCGCGATGCCGACAACGGTCAGAACGTACGGCACGCGCTTGTCCTCTGGCGTGTGCATCATGCCAGGAAGGCCGTGGTATAGCAGCATGGCTGAGTAGATCAGCCCGGCGATGAGCACGAGAAACGCGAGCACCGGCAGAAGCAGCGACAGCCCGGCGACGAGGACGGCGGTCGACGCGTAAATGGCAAGCCGCAATGCGTTGTCCTGGTTCTTCTCCGAACCGAAGGAGGGCGCCAACGCGTTGATGACGATGCCCCAGAGCAGGATCGAGGCGATGCCGATGACGATTTGGGCGACCGTGCCAACAAGCATCGGCACAAGGATGCCGCCGCCGAAGAAAAAACCGGTCATCAGCAGGCCGCCAAGAACGGCGGCGACGACAACGGCCGCTACCAGCGGCAGCAAATAGCCAGTGACGAGCGTCGAGATCGGCGTTGTTTCCGCCGCGATCCGCTCCCATTCCGTTTTCGGCTGCAGAAGAATATTCTTCGCGCGTTCGACTAGACTTGGCTCGCCGGCGTTGGCGGGGTCGATGGTCATGACGCTCTCCCCTGCGTTCGACTCGGCGAATGCTAGGCGCGCGCCGGCGCCTGTCCACTCGAATTCAGGAGACGGTCGCGCCGATCGCCAAGAGCACGACTGTGCCGATCATCGCCGCAATCGTTACGGTCGCAGCATAGCCGAGCGCCGTCTCTTCGGGCGCCCGCATCAGGACGGGCAGCCCGCGATACATAAGAAAGACGCCCCACGCGAGCGCTACCAGGGGCAGCCATCCCAGCGGCGGCCACAATAAAAATACGCCCGCCAGGAACGCCGGCGTGTAGGCGTAGGCGGCGATTTTTTGCGCGGCGAGATCGTTCTTGTCAGCCTCGAAGCTCTCCGCGGCGACATTGACGACGATGGCAAGGAAGAAGACGATCCCGATCGAAATAATCCATGTGATCACCGCCCGGATCAGCGCTTGTCCGAAGTCGACCTGCAGGGCGTTGTTGAAAAAGGACTGGCCGATCAGGTCGCAGACGATAGGAATCGCCGCGAGCGGCGCGACATATCCGATCAGGATGTTCGGGATCGTCGCCTCTTCCGCCTTGATCTGCTCCCATTCCTTCTTCGGCTCGCGCATGAGCCCGTAGGCGCGCGAGAGGATGAACTCGGATTTGCGGAACGCCTGCTGCGCCCGCGCGCGGGCCTCCTCCACGGAAAAGCGGCGCGGCGCGCTCTGGCTCTCGTTCTCGTGCTCGGCGGACATTCACTTCTCCCGCACCGAATCTAGCCGTTTTAGGCGCGCTGGCCAACGCCGGTGCGTATCATCGCACAGCGAATATTTCGGGCATGAGGCCGCGCCGCGGCGGCGCTTGCGGCTTCACGCCTTGAACGGATCGCGCATCAAGATGACGTCTTCGCGCTCGGGACTGGTGGAGACGAGGGCGGCGGGGCAGCCGATCAGCTCCTCGATGCGGCGAATGTACTTGATTGCATTCGCCGGCAAATCCTTCGACGAGCGAACGCCGCGCGTGACTTCCTTCCAACCAGCGAGCGTTTCGTAGATCGGCTGCACCTGCGCCTGATCCTTCACGCCGGCCGGAAGGTAATCGATCGTTTCGCCGCCAAGCTTGTAGCCCGTGCATATTTTCACTTCGTCGAAGCCGTCGAGTACGTCGAGCTTCGTCAGTGCGATGCCGTCGGCGCCGGAGAGCGTCACGCTCTGGCGCACCAGAACCGCATCGAACCAGCCGCAGCGGCGCGCCCGGCCGGTGTTGGTGCCGAACTCATGCCCGACTTCGCCGAGCCTTTTACCGATCGCGTCGTTCAATTCCGTCGGGAACGGCCCCGCGCCGACGCGCGTCGTGTACGCCTTCACGAGTCCCAGTACGTAGGTGATTTTGCGCGGCCCCGCGCCCGATCCCGCGGCCGCCTGCCCCGCCACGACATTTGACGACGTGACGAAGGGATAGGTGCCGTGATCAACGTCGAGCAGCACGCCTTGAGCGCCTTCGAACAAGACCCGCCTGGAATCTTGGAACGCCGCGTCGAGCACCCGCCACGCCGGCTGCGCAAAAGGAAGCACTTTGGGCGCAATCTCGCGCAGTAGCGTCTTCAGCGCCGCGACATCGATCTCAGCAAGTCCCAGACCCTTGCGCAGGGCGTTGTGGTGCGCGGTGAGGCGCTCAATCTTCCATGCAACCGACTCGGTGTCGGCGAGATCGGCGACCCGCAATGCGCGGCGGCCCACCTTGTCCTCATACGCAGGGCCGATGCCACGCATCGTCGTGCCGATCGAGGCTGCGCCCGCTTGCGCCTCCCGCGCCGCGTCGAGATCGCGGTGAAATGGCAGAATGAGGCAGGCCTGGTCGGACAGCACTAGCTTGTCCGGCGTGATCTTCACGCCTTGCGCTTCGATCTTGGCGATTTCTTCAGTCAGCGCCCAAGGATCGACGACGACGCCGTTGCCGATGATCGAGAGCTTGCCCTGCACGACGCCCGACGGCAGCAGCGCGAGCTTGTACGTCGTGTTGCCGACGACGAGCGTGTGGCCGGCATTGTGCCCGCCTTGAAAGCGCACCACGACGTCGGCGCGGTGCGCCAGCCAATCGACGATCTTGCCTTTGCCCTCGTCACCCCATTGGGCGCCGACGACCACCACGCCTGACATGTCCGCTCCTTGGCGCCTCAGGTCTCCCGTTCGCTGCGGCGCGTCAAGGGAGCGCCGGTGCGAATCGGCTGGTCACGGGTTGCGCCGCTTGCCCGGCCCCAGCTTTCCTTGGCGCGTCCAGGGCGTGGGGTTGAATTCGGCCGGCGGCGGCGCGAGTTGCAGCATGCGATCGCCGGCCCGCTTGCCGAGATCGGTCAGGATTTCCGCGTTGGCGTCTGTGATGTTGGCGATCTTCAGCGCCTCAACGCATTCGAGGTCCGACAGCGGTTTGCCGCGCAGCGCCTCAGCCGTATCGGGCAGCAATTGGCCATCGTGGTCAACGTCCGACCGTATCCGCACATCGACGCGCTGGTAGCGCAGGTTCGGCGCCTGCACGAGATACGCTTTGCCTTCCTGATGGCGCTTCTCGATGTTGATGTACCAGGGCATGTCGACCTGCGACATGGCCTGCAGGTAAGCGATTTGTTGCAACGACACGTCGCTGATCATGGTGCGCAGCGCGCCCACCGTCTGCATCACGTACGGGCCGCGCGGCGCTTGCGGCTCGCGCGCAAAACCGGTGCCGATCGAAAGCAAGTAGATGTTGTCGGCGCCCAGCGGCCACTCGAAACCGTAGGCAGGATCGCGCACCATCGTTAGCATTTCGAGCGCCGGGTTGTTGTAGCCGCACACGCCGCCGTCGACGAAATAGCCGCCCGCTTCCTTGCGTTGTTTGGGATCGGCCGTCTTGATCGTCATCGGCACGCCGCGGAAATAATGCGGCGCGGCCGCGCTCGCCTGCACCAGGCTGCGCAGCAGGAAGGTGTGATTTGGCGCGAACTCATCGTCGGGCTTCAGCGTGTCGTAAAAATTCCAGCCCGGATTGTTGCAGAACGACCAGGCGCTGCCGCTGTTGGCGCGCTTTGCGAAGATGGCGAGGCCCGTCTCAAGATTGGCCGATTCCAGCGTTTCGCTGTCGTAGAATTTGCGCAGCGCGCGCGCGAGGGGCTTTTCCGCGTATAGCGGCTTCAGAATGCCGCTGCCGATGGTTCTGCCGAACACGCGCGGCATCAAACGCCGGTATGTGGCCCAGACCTCGGACACTTCCCAGCCGAACGCCAACGCCGTGGCGATGATCGAGCCGGTGGAGGTGCCGCCGATCAGATCGAAGTATTGGCTGAGGCGATAATCACGGTCTCCGCTCCGGCGCCGCAGCTCTTCCTCCACCTGCGCTAGCACGCCAAGCGAAAGCAGACCGCGAACACCCCCGCCATCCAGCGCCAGGATGCGCCGTTTGCGGCTCTTATCCGCGAAGAATTCCTTGAACCGGCGCGTCATGGGGTCCCCTCCCGAAGGCCAGTGTAGCGTCTTCGGCGGGCGAAGGAACCGATCAGCCGCCGAATTGATAGCCGAAGCGGATACCCAGTTCGTCGAGCCCCTGGTTGCGGCCGGTGGCGAGGATTTGGCCGTGGCTCAAATGCTCATAGAAAAGCTGGGCTTCCCACGGGCCGTCAAAATCGTAGGTGAGCCCGAGCGACGTGCGGAAAAGCACATCGGAGCCGAGAAGCACGTGCTCGTTGGAAAACGCCTCGGCTTCGTCCGTCCCGTTGGCGAACGGGTTGTCGCTTTCACCGTCGTGCACGACGAGGCCGAAACCCGGTTCGAGCGCCCAGTGCTCCGCGAAGTCCCAGCGCCACTCGAGCCCCGCGCCTGCGAAGCTTGTGTTGCCTGCGGTGTTGACCGACGCCATCAAGTACGGCTGCGGCGACCACGCCCAGTCCAGAAACGCAGGAGAGGCGAACGAGACTTGAAACTCGACGTTGGGCCCGTCTTCCTTGTCCGCGTTGTCGCAATTGATGACGCAAATGTTGTGCGCCATCACGCCGACATGGACTTCATCGACGCCCGCCTCGGCCGCCGGCGCCAACATCAGCGCAGCGCCGAACGCTGCAAGGC
>JAEWNX010000221.1 GCA_023461135.1 Pseudomonadota bacterium | reverse complement strand
ACCCGCAGCGACATCACCCGCGGCACGCGCGCGGCGCGTGACGCGATCAGCGAACTTTCGGGGCCGCCCTCAGCCATGCGCCTTCATGGCCGCGACGCAGGCGGGGCTCAAGTGTCGGAACTTGCTTCGGCGCCGGACCGTTGTGCCGTCCATGCGTGCACTGATGGCGAGCCTGGTTCTGGCGGCGGCGGCGTGCGGGCCGACGGCCGAACCCGCTGCCGGGGGCGCGGGCGCGCCGCCAGCGATGGCTACATCTTTGGCGCCAATCCCAACGGATCCGATGGCGGGACCCTCAGGCGTCGATTCGCTCACCTGGATTTATGACGACGCCGCATCGAACGGCGCGGGACGGCCGCGGCTGATGTACAGCGCGCGCGCCAGCGACGAGATGGGGCTCAACCTGCAATGCGCCGCGCCGGGCGCGGTCGAGGTGCTGATTGTGCGCAATGCGCCGGATGTCGTGCCGGCGACGCATCAGTTCACGCTGCAGTCCGGCTCGGCCTCCACCGTGTTGACGGGCGCGGCAAGCGGCGAGCCCGCGAGCGAAATGTTCGTGCGCGCGAGCGTGCCGGGAAATGACGCGGTGCTCACGAGCCTGCGGGACAGCGGCCGCATCTCGCTGATGGACGGCGGCGTCACACACGTGTTCGACGCCATCGACGACCAGGAACGCCAGGCCATCCGGCAATTCTTCGCGGCCTGCGCCTGAGACAATTAAGGCGCCTTGCTTGCGCCGCCCTCGGCTCGTAACCCAGGCGCATGTACGGCCAATCTGTTCCGCCCCGCCGCGATCTTTATCCCGCCCTCGAAGCGCGCCACAGCGAAATGCTGAAGGTGTCGCCGCTGCACACGATTTATGTGGAAGAAAGCGGCAACGCGTTTGGGCGCCCGGTGGTGGCGCTGCATGGCGGGCCGGGTGGAGGCTTGTCGCCGGAGATGCGGCGCTTCTTCGATCCCGCGCGCTACCGCATCGTCATGATGGACCAGCGCGGCTGCGGGCGTTCGATGCCGCACGCCGAGCTGCGCGAAAACACGACCTGGGATTTGGTTGCGGATATCGAGCGGGTGCGCGAGCGGCTCGGCATCGGCAAATGGCTGGTGTTCGGCGGCTCGTGGGGCTCGACGCTGGCGCTCGCGTATGCGGCCAAGCATCCCGAACGCGTGGCCGGGCTGGTGCTGCGCGGCATCTTCCTGTTGCGCCGGAGCGAGATCGATTGGTTCTACCAATCCGGCGCAAGCTACATCTATCCCGACGCCTTCGCGCGCTATGTCAGCGTGATCCCGGAGAATGAGCGCGGCGATCTCTTGGGCGCGTTCCACAAGCGGCTGATGTCGAGCGATTGGACGACGCGTGTACAGGCCGCGCGCGCCTGGGCGCGTTGGGAAGGCGAGACGATCTCGATTGCGGGGCCGAGCGCGTTGCCGTCGCGGTTCAACGAAGACCGGTTCGTGGAAGCGTTCGCGCGGATCGAGAACCATTATTTCGTCAACAACGGCTTCTTCGAATACGACGGATGGCTGCTGGATCAGGCGCCGCGTTTGCGTCACCTCCCCTGCCGCATCGCGCACGGGCGCTACGACATGTGCACGCCGCTGGGCAATGCGTGGGATCTGAAGCAGCGCTGGCCGGAAGCGGAGCTGGAGATCATCCACGACGCGGGGCACTCGAGCCTGGAGCCCGGGATTGTCGATGCGCTGATCCGCGCTACGGACTGGATGGCGGAGCGAGCGGCTTGGTAGGCCGCGCCTCATCCCTTCTCGACATCCTCAATGCGCGCAGCAATCAAACATCGGGGCTACCAAAGCAATCCGCGCGCCCCGTGCTGATCGCGGTGGAGGTCGATTGAAAGGACGATGGCGAAGCCGGCCATCAGGGTCATCATGGCGGTGCCGCCGAAGGAGATGATGGGCAAGGGAATGCCCACCACCGGAACGAGGCCGATCACCATCGCGGTGTTGATGAAGACATAGCAGGCGAGCGTGGTGGCGACGCCGGCGGCGGCGAGCTTGCCGAAGAGCGAGCGGGCGCGGGCGGCGACTTGCATGGCGAGCCACATGAGAGCGCCGAAAAGGCCGAGCACCAGCACGCCGCCCAAGAGGCCGAATTCTTCGACGATCATCGTGAAGATGAAGTCGGTGTGCTTCTCGGGTAGAAAATCGAGCTGGCTCTGCGTGCCCTGCAGATAGCCGCGGCCCAATAAGCCGGCCGAGCCGATGGCGATCTTGGATTGCAGCACGTGATAGCCGGCGCCTAAGGGATCGTCGGTGATGCCCAAGAAGACATTGACGCGGTCGCGCTGATAATCGTGCAGCAGGCTCGTGTAGGCGAAGATGGCGCCGCCCACGGCGACGATCGCGCCGGCGGCGATGATGCGCCACAACAGACCGCCAAGAAACATGATCGCGACGCCGGCCATCAGGATGAGCATGGCGGTGCCGAGGTCCGGCTGGTGCATAATGAGTGCGACGGGCGCGACGATCATCAGGAACGGTGGGACGATCCAAAGCACCGTGCCGGATCTGCGCGGATCGAGGTCGTGGTAGTACCGCGCCAGCGCCAGCACGATGCCGATCTTCATGATCTCGGACGGCTGCAGCGACAGCGGGCCAAGATCGAGCCAGCGTGTCGCGCCCATGCGCGTTTCGCCGAAGAGTTCGACGGCGACCAGCAAGAGCAGCGCGCCGGCGTAGAGCGGATAGGCGATCGCAATCCAGAAGCGGGAGTCGAGGAACATGGC
>JAEWNX010000220.1 GCA_023461135.1 Pseudomonadota bacterium | reverse complement strand
CCTCCGAAGCTCGCGCCGGTTGAAGCTGCGTTCGCCAAGCCGAAGCCGGCAAAGCCGCTGGCGGTCGCCGCTGGCCGCGCGCAGCCGATCTCACGCGTATTGACGACGCCAACGCCGAAGGCCGCGCCGAAGCCGCTCGTCGCGCCAAAGCCCGCAGCCGTGGAGCCGGAATTGGTTGGTGATATGCAGACTGTCCCTGCGTTCAAGGGCAAGACCGGCAGTGCGAAGGGCATGGTGCTTGTCGGCGCCATCGCCGGCGCGTTCGGCGTTAAGGGCGAAGTGCGGTTGCGCGCCTTCACCGAAAAGAAGGACGGCGTAATCTCCTACGGCCCGCTCTATGGCGAAGACGGCAAGGTGCTGTTGAAGCCGAAGACCTGGCGCGAACTGAAGGACGGCGTCGCCGTCGTAGCGCCCGAAGTGAAGTCGCGCGAACAGGCCGAGAAGATGAAGGGCCAGAAGCTCTTCGTGCCCCGCGCCAATCTGCCGGCGACGGCGGAGGATGAGTTCTACGTTGTCGATCTCTTGGGATCGAAGGCGGAAGCGCTCGACGGCACGGTGCTCGGCGACATTGTCGCGGTATGGAATTTCGGCGCCGGCGACATCATCGAGTATCGCCCGCCGAACGGCGGCCCCAACGTGCGCGTCACCTTCACCAAGGAAACGGTGCCGCACGTGGACCTGACCGCGAAACGCGTGGTGATCGATCCGCCTGCGCCGGAGCCGGTTGGCAAATAGCCGCGCGCGCGGCCCATAGCGATGACCTGATGTTCGCCGCGACTGTCATCACGCTCTTTCCGGAAGCGTTTCCGGGCACGCTCGGCCTGTCACTGATCGGCAAGGCGTTGCGCGAAGGCGCGTGGTCGCTGGAGACGGTGCAACTGCGCGACTTTGGCGTGGGGCCCCACAAAAGCGTCGATGACACGCCGGCGGGCGGCGGCGCGGGCATGGTGATGCGCGCCGACGTTGCGGCGGCGGCGATCGATAGTGTCGCGCGCAACGAGCGGCCGCTTTTGTACCTCTCGCCTCGCGGTGAGCCGTTCACTCAGGCAATGGCGGAGGAATGGGCGCGCGGGCCGGGCGTGGTGCTGTTCTGCGGACGCTTTGAGGGCCTGGACGAGCGTGTAATCGAGGCGCGCGGCATGCGTGAAATTGCCGTCGGCGACGCCGTACTGGCTGGCGGTGAAGGGGCGGCGCTCGTGCTGCTCGAAGCTTGCGTGCGTCTGCTCCCCGGCGTGCTCGGCAACGAGAGTTCCGTAGTTGAGGAGAGTTTCAGCGATGGGCTGCTGGAACATCCGCATTACACGCGGCCGCGCGAGTTCGAGGGGCGGACGATCCCCGACGTACTGACCTCCGGCGACCACGCAAAGGTCGCGGCTTGGCGGCGCACTGAGCGTGAGCGGCTGACTGCCCAAAGACGGCCCGATTTGAAGCGCACCGGCGACTGATGCTGCGCCCCCTTCTCGCTCTCCTCATGTGCCTGTTGCCGCTGCCAGCGGCTGCGCAATCTCAAGCTCCAGATGTCGCACAAGCCACGCGCGCGCTCTCCGCGATGTGGCGGCCCCTTTCCGAGGCTGCGACAGTCGAAGCCGCCTGCGCCGGCGCGCTCGAGGAGATCGAGGCAGTCGAGGCGGCGCTGCCGCCGGTGGTGACGCAGCAATCGTTGGCGCGCGTGCGAACCCTGCGCGGGCTGCTGATCGTGCCGACCGAGGATCCGCAGGTGGCCTACTTCTTCCCCGACCGCTCGATGGCCTGGTTCACCAGCGGCATGGGCGCGATCGCGGTGATTAATGAGGCCGAGGGCTTTATTGGCGTCCGGGACGCGGCGGGACGCGACATCGCCGTTCAACTCGGCCGCGGCGGCCAACACGCCCTGCTCCGCATCCGGAACCCCGAGGGCCAGGTCCTGAACTTTGTGGGCTGTGCCCCCACCTGGCGCTCCTGACGCCCCTCGACAGGGCAGCAAGCTTCCCTTATACGCCCCGCTTTCCCGTGGTTTCCTATGGAAGCGCCGGCCCAAAGCCTGTGCGCTCCGGTATGCAGATGAACCTGATCGAGACGCTCGAAAAAGAAGAAATCGCCCGCGTCACCAAGGGCAAGACCGTTCCCTCTTTCGATCCGGGCGACACGCTGCGCTTGAACGTGAAGATCAAGGAAGGCGAGCGTGAGCGCGTCCAGGCTTATGAGGGCGTGTGCATCGCCCGGGCGGGCGCCGGCCTCAACGCGAACTTCACCGTGCGAAAGATCAGTTTCGGCGAAGGCGTCGAACGCGTCTTCCCGCTCTACTCCCCAACGGTGGATTCCATCGAGGTCGTGCGCCGCGGCAAGGTGCGCCGCGCGAAGCTTTATTACCTGCGCGAGCGCCGCGGCAAATCTGCCCGCATCGCCGAACGTGCGGGTGGCGCGCGCGAAGAGGACTACGTGGGCGAAATCGCCGACACGGGCGAAGCGGCGAAATAAGACCTTCCCAATTTCGGTTTCCCAAAGCCCCGCCCCGGCGGGGCTTTGGTGTTTCAGACTCAAGCTTGACCTCGGCGCCCCAGACGCTCACCTGACCTCAAACAATGAACGCGCCTCCGAAGCCTCCGCGCGCGGACGTCGAGATCCTGACGCTCGGCTGCCGTCTCAACGCCTACGAGAGCGAAGCCATGCGCGCCCTGGCGGACGAAGCTGCGCTGTCGAACGCGGTGATCGTGAATACGTGCGCTGTGACAGGCGAAGCGGTGCGCCAAGCGCGCCAAGCGGTCCGGCGCGCGCGCCGCGAACGGCCGGACGCCGAGATTATCGTCACGGGCTGCGCGGCGCAGATCGATCCGTCGAGCTTCGCCGCGATGCCGGAGGTCACCCGCGTGATCGGCAACGCAGAAAAGATGCGCGCCGAGAGTTTTGCCGGCGCGCATGAGCGGGTGTCGGTGTCCGACATCATGGCCGTGCGCGAGACGGCGCATCACCTGATTGACGGATTTTCCGAACGCACGCGCGCATACGTACAGGTGCAGAACGGGTGCGATCACCGCTGCACGTTCTGCATTATTCCGTACGGGCGCGGTAATTCACGCTCGGCGCCGGCGGGCGATGTGGTGGAGCAGGTTCGGCGCCTGGCCGCGAACGGCGTGCCGGAGGTCGTGCTGACCGGCGTCGATCTCACCTCGTGGGGCTGCGATCTGCCGGGTAGGCCGCAACTGGGCGCGCTAGTGGCGCGGATTCTGAAATACACGCCCAACCTGCCGATGCTTCGGCTCTCGTCACTTGATGCGATCGAGATGGATGACCAATTGTTCGAGTTGGTAACGCAGAACGAGCGCGTCGCACCCTATCTGCATCTGTCACTGCAGCACGGAGATGATCTCATCCTGAAGCGCATGAAGCGCCGCCATTCACGAGCGCAGGCGATTGAGTGGTGTCAGCGGTTGAAGGCGGCGCGGCCGGAAATGGCTCTGGGCGCGGATCTCATTGCGGGTTTTCCGACAGAGACGGAGCAACATTTCACCAACACGCTGTCGCTGATCGAGGAATGCGGCCTGGCGTTCGTGCATGCGTTTCCGTTTAGCCCACGCGAAGGCACGCCGGCGGCGCGCATGCCGCAGGTGGACCGGCGCGCGGTGAAGGCGCGGGCCGCGCGTCTCCGCAAAGCCGGCGCTGCTGCGCTGGCGCGGCATCTCGATCGCTGGGTGGGCCGCGAAGCAATGGCGCTCGTGGAGCGCGATGGCGTTGCGCGATTGGCGGACTTTAGCAGCGCCGCCTTCCCGGCGGCAGAATGCGGCCTGGAAGCCGGTGGTACGGTGAGATTGCGCTTCGAGCAGCATGACGGCGCGCGTTTGATCGGCGTGGCGGCATGATCTGGGGACTGTTCGAGAAAAAGAAGCCGGAAACGCAACAGGCCGAAGCGAAAGGCTTGTTCGATGGTTTGCGGAAGTCGTCATCGAAGCTCGCCGATAGCTTCACGTCGGTGTTCACGAAAGAGAAGCTTGACGCCGCGGCGTTGGGCGAGCTTGAGGAAGCGTTGATCGCTTCGGACATGGGCGCACCAGCGGCGGCGCGCATCGCCGGCGCGCTCGCCGATCAGCGGTTCAGCAAGGAACACGGGGTTGCGGAAGCGCGCGAGGCGCTGGCTGGACAAGTCGCGCAGATCTTGAAGCCGCGTGAAGCAGAGTTGGATCTCACGACTGGCCCGAAGCCGCGCATCGTCCTGGTTATCGGCGTCAACGGGTCGGGGAAGACCACGACCATCGGGAAGCTGGCGAACAATCTCACCAATGCCGGCGCCAAGGTCGTCATTGGCGCGGCGGATACGTTCCGAGCGGCCGCGATCGAACAGCTCAAAGTTTGGTCCGATCGCGCCGGGGCTTGCTTTGTGGCGTCAACGCAAGGCGCGGACGCCGCGGGCGTGGCGTTCGAGGCGGTGAAGCGTGCAAAGGACGAAGGCGCGGATGTGGCTCTGATCGATACGGCAGGAAGACTACAGAACAAGTCGGAGCTCATGGCCGAACTCGCGAAGATCATCCGCGTGATGCGCAAACTCGACGAGGACGCCCCACACGAAACGCTGCTCGTTCTGGACGCTACCGTTGGCCAGAATGCGCTCTCTCAAGTCGAAAGCTTCCGCTCGGTGACAGAGATCACCGGCCTCGTGATGACCAAGCTGGACGGCACGGCAAAGGGCGGCGTGCTCGTCGCGCTGGCGCAACGGCACGCCATCCCGATCCATTTCATCGGCGTCGGCGAGAAGGCTGAGGATCTGCAGCCGTTTGAGGC
>JAEWNX010000219.1 GCA_023461135.1 Pseudomonadota bacterium | reverse complement strand
CCCAGCCCTGGGCAGCGAGCGCCTCCTGCACGTCGTTCTTGCCGAGATTGGGCGTTTCCCACAGCCGCAGGGCGACGTGGGCCCCAAGATAGAGCGCTAGGACAATCCAAAAGACGAGCGGAGATGAGAGCCCAGTGGCTGTGGCCGGTGTCGCGCGTATCGCGCGCGGCTCGCTCGAAAGAACGCTCATCCGCCGCGCGCCCCTGAAGGGCCATGCGTCCCAGGCCTGACGCCCAGCCTACGTCTGCAACCCGCCATGCCCGGAGTGCTGGCGCCTGCCGCACGTGCGCGGAATCCGGCAGGCGTGCGACTTGGACCGCCGTGTCCTCATACAGATGTGCGATTACGCAGCGTCCCGGGGCGGCGAGACGGCGACCTACACTCGCATCCGGCAGCCCTAAGCCGCCCGCACTTCTTTCGGGGCCTTCTTCTGCGCTTTGGGTTTGCGCTTGAGGCGCTTGCGGAATTCGCGCACCGACCGCGACTTCTTGAAGTCGCTCCAAATCGAATTGAGCTGCATCGGCGAGGCGAAGAGTTCGAAACCCGCCGACAATTCCGCGCCAGCCGCTTCGCATTTGTGCACGCGCACCCGTTCGCGGAGCGCCGCCGGGGCGGATGCAAGCGCGGCCTGCGCCGCCGTCTGCACTACGGTGTTCTGGGCAGTGTCCGCCAGGTTCACGCCGACATCGATGCGCGTGACGCTGGGTTCTAGCTGATACACGCGCCGCACCGCCTCGAACGCCGCGTCGGCGATGCCCGGCGTCATCAGCGCGTAGCCGATGCGCACGGGATCGTCGAACAGCGCCAGCGGCTTGCCGCCCGCTTCCCGCGGCAACGCACGCGCCGTGAACTTTGGCCCAAGTCCCCACAGCAAGCGCATCTCGGCGCGCGCGGTCGAGCCTGCCGTGTCGATCAGGATCGACGTCTTCGCCGGCGCAGCCATCAGCGCGCCGTAAACGGCAAGCAGCGCCACGGCGGCCAACACCGCCCATACGATAATGTTCGTGTATTCCCCCATCGCGGCGATGCTAGCGCGAATCTACGCCAGCGCCAGGGCGCTCACGCTTGCGGCGGCATTTTGTCAAAGGCAGGCACGCCTTCGGGCGGGCGGTCCCAACTCGGCGCACGGCTCGCATACACGGACGCCATTGGTTTGAACTGCTCGACGTCGTCGAGCGTGCCGGCCTTCACCATAATCACGCCGGGACGCGCGCCTTTGGAGAAAAGCCCCGTGCCGCACACCGGGCAGAATACGCGCGTGACCATGGCGCCGCTGTCGCCGGGGCTCGCATACTCGCGCACTTCGCCGGTGACTTTCACTGCGGCGATCGGCACCGCCATCACGGCTGAATGGCTCGATGAGACTTTCCTGCAATCGAGGCAATAACAATTGCCGCCGAACAGCGCCGGTGCGCTCACCTCATAGCGCACCGCGCCGCACCAACATCCGCCCGTGGTCATGTGCATTCTCCCTGCCGCGCACAGGCATGCGCCGGCGCGGGGGGCCGTTCAAGGTCCAGGCAAGGCCTCTCGCCGACTGCATATAGCCTATTGTGGCGGCGCCGCCGTCGTGGAGAGCGGACGCGTCGTCAAATCCTCGACCGACAGACCCACTTCATTGTGCCCGCCGAACGCCGTGCCGGTCTGGTTCTGCGTGACACGTTCACTAAACGCGGCGTAAGCCTCCGCCGGCAGCGCCACGTATCCAACTTGCGGTGCGAGGGTCGCCGCATTCTGCATGAAGTAGTCGACGAACCGGCGCACCTGGGGGCGCCGCAACGCTGCGGCGTTCACGTAGATGAACATCGGCCGCGACAGCGGATACTGGCCCGAGGCTATCTTTTCCGCCGATGGCGCGACGCCGTCCACGCTCAGCGCCTTCACGCGCTCGCGGTTCTGCTCGTAGTACGCAAAGCCAAAATAGCCCATCGCGCCCGGATTGCCCGCCACGCCCTGCACGAGCACGTTGTCGTCTTCGCTCGGCGTGTAGTCCGTGCGCGAGGAGCCGCCGTCGCCGTTCACCGCCTCGGTGAAGAAGTCGAACGTGCCGGACGCCGTGCCCGGCCCGAACAATTGTAGCGGCTGGTTCGGCCAAGAGGATGCCACCTGGTTCCAGCGCATCACGGTCGCTTCTGCGCTCGGCTGCCAAACCTGCCTAAGCTGCGCCATCGTCACGTTGGTCAGCGGATTGGAAGGGTGCACGACGACGCTAATGCCGTCGAACGCGATGGGGACCTCCACGTACTCGACGCCCGCCGTTGCGCACGCCTCCATCTCCCCGGACGAAATCGGCCGCGAAGCGTTGGAGATTTGAATTTCGCCGCGGCAGAACTTGCGGAATCCGCCGCCCGTGCCGCTTTCGCCGACCGTCACGCGTGCGCCCCCACGCGCCGTGCGGCCAAAGCTTTCCGCTGCGGCTTCCGCCAGGGGAAACACGGTGGACGATCCGTCGATCGCGATCTGCTCGGACGAGGAGCCTTGCGACGGGCTGTCGCCGCCGCCGCACGCCGCCAGCACGCAGGACAGGGCAAGGCTCGTCAGGATCTTATGCGCGGCGTTCATCGGCTCCTCGCAAGGTCAGTGGAAATCGTGCGCCTTCTTGCAGCCTTCTGTGACACTTCCATTACACAGAGCGTTCAATCCGCGCGCCGGTCGCTCCGATCGGCGGGCAAATTGATGCGGTAGAGCACCGCCACCAAGAGCGCCGTGACGCCAAGGGTGACCAGAATGGCGAAAATAAGCCAAATCGGCATGGGTTTGGGTCATATCACGCCTTGGCGTGAATCGCCGCGGCCTTTATCTAGGCCTCATGAAATCCGCCGTGATCGTGTTCCCCGGGTCCAATTGCGACCGCGACGCTGCGCGCGCCCTCGAACGCATCACGGGCAAGCCGGCCTCGATGGTCTGGCACAAGGACACAACGCTCCCGGAAGGCGCCGATCTCGTGGTTCTGCCGGGCGGCTTCTCCTACGGCGACTATCTCCGCTCCGGCGCGATGGCCGCCAAGAGCCCGATCGTGCGCGACGTCATTGCGCACGCGGAACGCGGTGGCCTCGTCCTGGGCATCTGCAACGGCTTTCAGGTGCTGACCGAAACGCAGCTCCTGCCCGGCGCGCTCTTGCGCAACGCAGGCCTCAAGTTCTCGTGCAAGGAAGTGCCGCTCGCCATCGCCAATGTGAATACGGCTTTCACGCGCGCCTATCGCGAGACGCGCGAAACCAACATCCCGATCGCGCACGGCGATGGGCGCTATTACGCGGACGACGCGACGCTCGACCGCATCGAAGGCGAAGGCCAGGTCATCTTCCGCTACATGGCCAACCCCAACGGCTCTGCGCGCGACATCGCCGGCGTCATGAACGACCGCGGCAATGTGATGGGGATGATGCCCCACCCTGAGCGCGCTAGCGATCCCGCGCTCGGGCGCACCGGCGGCGCTGCCGTGTTCCAGAGCTTGCTCGAAGCGGCATGATCAAGAAGCAGCCTCAAGCGTCCGGCGATTTCGACGCCGAAGTCGACAGTGCGCGCAAGCGCCTGGAAGCGGCGATGAACGACGAGACGGGTTTCGACGATCTCGCCGCGCTGCAGGCGCTCGTGCCGATCCTGCAGCAGAAGATCAGTTCGCGCCGTCTCGCTTTCGCGCTCGCCGACGAAGAGGACGAGGACGACACCCAGATCGCCGTCATCCATGTCCAAACCGACGAGGAGCTCGGCTTCATCTTCGCCGAGGACGGGGAGTACGTGTTCGAGTCTAATCTCGAGGCCTATTTCGACGACTTCGTCGATGATGACCCTGCGCGCTTCGTCGAACGCCTCTACGAGACCCTGCGCGCCGACCTGCCCAAGTACGAAGTCGAGAACAAGGGCTGAGGTCCGGCTTGCCTTTGGGCCAATAGCTGCTCCGTCGCTTTCCTGGACCGCTCACCGCGCTACACTCACGGTTTTTCGGGTGGGGACCCATGCCGCTGATCCGTCTTCTCGCCTTCGTCGCTACGCTGTTTGCGTGCCCGCTTGCACACGCGCAAACCGACGCCGCGCCGTTCGCGCGCGACCCGTTCATCACCTCGATCTCTCTCTCGCCGAACGGCGCGTACGTCGCGATGCTGCAACGTACGCCTACCGAACACCAATTGATCATCCTCGACATCGCCACAGGCGCGTCGACCCTCATCCAGCGCCTCACCGCGCAACGCGGCCAGCTGAACTGGGTTACGTGGAAGGGAAATGACCGGCTTCTGCTCGAGGTCGAAGCCTATCACGACGTGCGCACCTCGCGCCGCAGGTACGACTATTCGGTGTATCGAATCGTGTCAGTCGCCCGCGATGGCGCCGGCCTCGTGCAGATGTTCCAGAGCAATTTGAGCCGCCTGGCCTACCGCCATGCCTCGACGCAATTGCTCGACATCCTCGCCAACGATCCCGAGCACGTTCTGCTCAGCGCTTTGGACAACAATGGAATCGGCGTGTGGCGCGCCAACGTCGCAACCGGCGCTGTCGAGCGCGTCCTCGACGGCGCATGGTCGACCGCTGGTTACGTCACCGATGGCGAGGGCTATCCGGTGCTGCGC
>JAEWNX010000218.1 GCA_023461135.1 Pseudomonadota bacterium | reverse complement strand
GTCTCAATGGACCACACTAGCATGGTGAAAACTCAATGAAGCGTCAGCGGGGCCGCGGCCGTAGGCCGGGCGGCGGTGGACATCAACACAGCAGCCATCAGCATCAGAATCCCAACCGGTCGATGGAAAGCTCCGGGCCGGAGGGCGGGAAGGTGCGTGGGCCAGCGGCGATGATCCACGAGCGCTATTTGCAACTCGCGCGCGACGCGTCGTCGTCCGGCGATCGCGTGCTCAGCGAGAACTTTCTCCAGCACGCCGACCACTATTTCCGTCTGTGGAGATCGACCCAACCGGCCACGCCGCCGCCGCAGCAGATGAACGATCGCTTCGACGAAGGCGCGGAGGGCGATGAGGACGCCAACGCTGAAGGCGAAGCCGGCGATGAGGGCGAAATTTCCGCCGAAGGCGGCGATCAGCCTGACGTGGAATTTCCACAAGGCGAACGCCAGCAGCAATTCGACCGCGATGGCGGCCGCAGCCGAGGCCGTGGACGCCGCAACCGCTATCGGCCGAACGAAGGCGAAGGCGGCGAACCGCGCGAAGCCCGTGAGGGTGGTGAACGTGAGGGTGGCGAAGCGCGCGAAGAGCGCCAGCCCCGTGAAGCTCGCGAAGACCGGGGCGAACGCCAACCGCGCGAAGACCGCGGCGAACAACGACGCGAGCGCCGTCCGTCGCGTGAACCGCGTGACGAAAACGCCGGTCCCGAAGGCTTCTCGAGCGGACCCAAACCCGCGTTCCTGCGCGGCGGCGACTGACGCTCCAGGCCGCAGGTTCGAACGTGGAAGTAGCGACGCTGGTTTAGCGGTAGAGGGCGTCCACTTCCGCTTGCAGGGCGGCCATCGTTTCCGTCACGAAGCCAGGTGCGTTCAGGTTGATGTCCATTCCCCTCGAAAGAAGGGCCGCCGGTTCGTCGTCGTAACCTCCCGACAGAAGCGCCAGATAGGCCGCGCGAAAGCGCGCCGGATCGCGCTTGTAGAACACGAAATAACGGACAGCGAGGAGGCTCGCATAGACATCGCTCAGCTCTTGCATGGGCCCAAGGAAATAGTCTTCCGACATCATCCAGATTCCAGCGCGCTCGGGCGCGCGCTCATACGCGATCGAGTACTGAGCGCCGGCGGCTAGCGCTGCGGCGTCCAACTCATCGGCGGTGCGCAGGACGCCATCGCCCACGCCCTTGTGGATCGCGAATTCGACCGCGCCTTCCTCGGCGCTTGGAAAAACCGCCAACAGGCGCGCCGCCAACGCGTCGCGCAACTGCATCCGCATCGGACCGCTGGCGTCGCGGTAGAGTTGCTCAAGCAGGACGAGTTCCTGGAAACGGCCGAAGCTCTCGGTGAAGTAAGGGGGCCCGGCCGCATAGACCATCGGGACACCGTTTCGATGCATGAGCTGGGCTTGCACGGCATGGCCGCCCTCGTGCGCAAGGACGATCAGATCGAGCAGCGAACCCCGGTACTCCTGCATGTAGATCATGCTCACGCCGATTGGATAGACGCTCGCCGTGCCGGTGAGCTGCAGACGATGATCGCCTCCGGCGAGGTCCGCTCGCCCGTTTCGCGGGTCGAGCAGGGCGGCAAACTGCTCGCGGTAGGCGTCGCCAAGTTCGCCGGCTGACGCAACGACGGCGCGCGCCGCGCGCCCGGGCCGCCAGGCAAGCTCTGTGGCGAGCGGATCGCGCGATGTGCGCCGCTGCCAGGCCTTGTAATAGTCGGCGTATCTCGCGATGTCCGCGAGCGCATTCTCATAGCCGGCTTCGGTCACATAGGCGGAAAACGCCGCTTCGTCAGCGGCCGAGCGGTGACCTCGCAAGCGCGCCAGCGCGTTGCCTGCGTCGATGGTTTGAACCAGTATGAACGCGAACAAGGCGCGCTCCGATCGATAGCCCTCAACGAGCAGCCGCTCACCTTCGCGCCGCACGGCTTCGGAAGAATGGGCCGCGATGATTGCGCGATCTCGGCCAGCGTCGAGCGATTGGCCATCGACATCGACCGAGCCGAAATGCAGCCCGCCCACGATGCGCGGATAATCGCCGCCGCCGACCAGCGGCTCAAGGGTGGAGACGACGCGTTGTTGTTCGGGCGTGAGCGCATGGGCCGCGTTGCGGCGCACAGTTTCAATGTAGAAGCGATATTGCTCAAGCCGCGGCTCTTGACGCACAGCCGCTTCGATCCGCTCTGGCCCGAGCGCGAGGAGGGCGTGTTCGAGCCGCGACCGCGCTGCGCGCACTTCGGTGCGAAGGGCATCGGCGGCTGTCAGCTCCGCCTCACGCCTGATGTCGACTGCATAACGCAGAAAAAGATAGAGATCGTGCCGGCGAAAAAGCCGGAGCATGCGGTCCTCTGCCTGGAGGGCCGCCAACAGGGCGGCTGGTCCATCCAAGCTCGCGGCGCTGGCGTTGACCGTGGCCGCTTCGCGAAGCACATCCGCCCGTGCGCCGACCTCTGCGCTCGGACTGGCGAAAAGATTGCGACCAAGATCGAACTGATAGCGCGCTGCTTCGCGTGCCACTGCCGATCTCTCAGTCTGCGCCCAAGCAGAGGTTGTTAGCGCAACACCCAAGAGAGCGAAGGCCGCCAATGTTCGTGCCGGTGTCATGTGCGCCTATTCCTCAAGCTCTCCTCCAGCTCGAGTTCGACGCACTGACGCGCGGCGCTGGACTGGAAGGCAGATGTCCGTGACGTTGATCTGCTGCGCGGAGATCACTCGCGCAGATTGGTAGATTTCGACGGCGGGCAGCCCCACGAGATCGTGTTCGGGCAAAGCTGTGACGCGCGGAAAGATCGCGGCGTACGCTTGAGACAAAGTTGAAAAAGCGCCGGCATGCGTGACGATCGCGAACTCGCCCCCGGGAAAGTGCTGATAGGTTGCCACCTCGCTGCTTTCGAACGGCGACGGCACAACCAGAGCCGCATCGAAGCGCAATTTGTCCGGCGCGGTCGCTCCGGGTGCGTCGTGGCCCAGCCCCATCCAGACCCGCGCGCCGGGAATGCGCTGCGTCCTGGCCCAGCGTTCCAGCGTGGAAAACAGCGTGTCGGGCACAGCTTCGTACGGCCCTACGTGTCGGATGAAGGCAAGATGGGCGGGCGCGAGACGTCGGACCTTTACGTTTGAGATCGAAAAGTCGGCGCATTCGTGGACAAGCCGGCCCGCCGCTTCCGCGTTCTGACGCCGCATCCATGCGCGATACTCGCTGGGCGCCATGC
>JAEWNX010000217.1 GCA_023461135.1 Pseudomonadota bacterium | reverse complement strand
GTGCTCACCGTCACGGAGATGCTGCGCAAGAAAGGCGTCGTCGGCAAATTCGTGGAGTTCTACGGGCCGGGGCTTGACGGCATGAGCGTCGCGGATCGCGCCACCATCGCCAACATGGCCCCCGAATACGGCGCGACCTGTGGCTTCTTCCCAGTCGATCAAAAAACCATCGACTATCTCACCGCCACTGGACGCGACGCCAAGCGCGTGGCGCTCGTGGAAGCCTACTGCAAGCAGCAAGGCCTCTGGCGCACGGCTGACGAGCCCACGTTCACCGACACGCTGGAGCTCTCGCTTGCGGACGTGCGCCCCTCGCTCGCCGGACCGAAGCGGCCGCAAGACCGCATCGTGCTTGGCGGAATGGCGGAGGGTTTCACCAAGGCGATGCAGAACGACTTCCGCAAAGGCGCCGAACTGAAGAAACGCGTCGCCGTTGCGGGGGCGGATTACGACGTCGGCAACGGCGATGTGGTTATTGCGGCGATCACCTCGTGCACCAACACGTCCAACCCAAGCGTGATGCTGGCGGCGGGATTGCTGGCGCGCAATGCGCGGGCCAAGGGGCTCAAGGTGAAGCCTTGGGTGAAGACCTCGCTCGCGCCAGGCTCACAGGTGGTGACGGATTATCTGTCGAAGGCCGGTCTCGACGACGACTTGGATGCTCTGGGTTTCAACCTCGTGGGCTATGGCTGCACCACCTGTATTGGCAATTCTGGGCCGCTGCCCCCGGCAATTTCGACGGCGGTGAACGAGAGCGATCTCGTCGTGGCCTCCGTGCTCTCCGGCAACCGCAATTTCGAAGGCCGGATCAATCAGGACACGCGCGCCAATTATCTCGCTTCTCCGCCACTCGTTGTGGCCTACGCGCTGGCAGGCTCGGTGTACGTGAACCTCGAAACCGATCCTTTAGGCGCCGGCAGCGACGGGAAAGACGTCTATCTGCGCGATATCTGGCCCAGCAATCAGGAGATTGAAGACACGGTGCGCACCGCCGTCACGCCGAAGATGTTCGCGAGCCGTTACGCGGATGTATTCAAGGGCGATGCGAGTTGGCAAGGCATCAGGGTGGGTGCGGGCCGCACCTATGGGTGGGACGCCAAATCCACCTACGTGCAAAACCCGCCTTACTTCGTCGGCATGACCATGACACCGACGCCGCCGAACGACGTGGTCGAAGCGCGCATCCTCGGGCTCTTCGGCGATTCCATAACGACCGACCACATCAGCCCGGCCGGTTCGATCAAGAAGGCGAGCCCCGCAGGCGCTTACCTCACCGAGCACGGCGTGCCGCAAACCGAGTTCAACTCGTACGGCGCGCGGCGCGGCAACCACGAAGTGATGATGCGCGGCACGTTCGCCAACATCCGCATCGTCAATGCGATGGTGAAGGACGAAAGCGGCGGGCCCGTTCAGGGCGGCTACACCGTCCATTATCCCAGCGGCGAACGCCAATTCATCTACGACGCCGCCATGCGCTACCAGGCGGAGAACCGGCCGCTCGTCGTGTTCGCTGGCAAGGACTACGGAATGGGCTCCTCGCGCGACTGGGCCGCCAAGGGCACGCTTCTACTCGGCGTGCGTGCGGTCATCGCCGAAAGCTTCGAGCGCATCCACCGGTCGAACCTGATCGGAATGGGCGTCCTGCCCCTGCAATTCATCGAAGGCGGCTGGAAGGACCTTGGCCTCACCGGCGACGAGACGGTCTCGATCGCGGGGGTTTCCGCACTGGGACCCCGTGAGCGCGTGACGTTGCGAATTGGACGCAGCAACGGGCGCACGGACGAGGCCGAAGTGCTGTGTCGGATCGACACCGAGAACGAGGTCGAATACTTCCGAAATGGGGGTATTTTGCACTATGTGTTGCGCGGATTGGCCAAAACGGCTTGAGCATTTTCCGCCCCGTCACGCGTGTTTGATTTCAATGCCGCGGACGGGGCGGCCATGCTCCTGGCCATGATCGGCCGCTTCCTCGCCGCCGCGCTTTTCCTCGGATTTGCGGCGCTCGCGACGCCTGTGCATGCGCAAACCACAGAGCGCGCCCAGGCCGTGGTCGAACTCTATACCAGCCAGGGATGCTCGCAGTGCCCGCGCGCGAACCGCCTGCTGGGCATGTTCTCGCGCGAAGATGGCGTGCTTGCGCTGACATTCGCCGTACCCATCTGGGATTATCTCGGCTGGCGCGACACGTTCGCGGAGCAGGACTTCGCCGATCGCCAGCGCGCCTACTCGCGCGCCCTACGCGTGCGTGGACGCTACACGCCTCAACTGGTGATCAATGGCGGCGCGGCGATGAGCGCCTCCTACTGGGACGAAGCGCGCGCCTCGCTTGATCAAGCCCGCCAGACGCCCTTGAGCGCTGGCCCGAACATCAGCATCACGCCGCTTCGCTACAGCCGCGTGCGCATTGCGATCGGCGCTGGCGCACGCCGGACTGCGGACGTATGGGCTGTGGCGTACGATCGCGGGCCGGTCACGGAGTACGTGACGCGCGGCGTCAACATCAACCGCCGCATCTATCACTACAATCTCGTGCGCTCAATGGAACGCGTGGGCCGCTGGGACGGCAGCGCCGTCTACTACGAGTACTCTCGCTGTTCACCGGAATGCGCCGTGATCATTCAGGAGCCGAATGGCGGCCGCATCATCGCCGCGGCTTATACTTCATTGCGGGCCCGTTGATCACTCGGCGCCCGGGATGAGCGTGCCCAACGGAGGCGCCAGCGCCTCCGCGTCCATCGCATCCAAAGCATAGGCCCACGGCGCCGCTCTGTTGTTTATGTCCAGCGCAGCGGCTTCCTGTTCCGGCGCGGCGGCGCGCGCGACCAGCTTCAACCATGGCCGCCCGTCGCTCTCGATCAATTCAGCGTCGAGCGTGACGCCGTCGAACGTGGTGGCCCGAACACGCGCGAAGGGCGCGCCCTGGATCGCGGGCGCCGAGCGCACGTCCACCGGTTCGAGCTGCGTGATGCGTTCGGCGGCGGCGTTCACGCTCGATTGGGCCAGCGCCGCGAGCGCCGGCGATGCGATGCGCCAAGGCATTTCCGCGCTGTCGCGCGCCAGAATGTAGGCGCGCCCCTCTCGCGGCATGATCTCGACGCGCGCCAGACGCTCCGCCGGCATCTCCAGCGGCGTAAGTTGCAGCCAAGCGGCGACATTGCGCAGCGGCGGCAAATCTCCGCGCGCGGCCCAAGTCTGGTCGCTGTCGGGCCGGCGCACATAGAGCCCGCTCGTTTCGACGCCAAGGATAAGGTTCACGAGCAGCGCGCCGCGCGCATCCTCGATCTGCACCAAGACCCCGCGTCCGCCCTCACGCGGATCGCCCACACCGAGCCGTTCGTGCTTGGACGAATCGTTTGTCATGCGGCGCGTATAGCGCAGGCCCTGCAAGCCTTCCGTAAGCTGCGCGAGGCGCGAGCCCAGTACGGGATAATCGTCACGGTCGCGCATGACCCAGACGGACTCTTCGCCGCGCTGCGCGCGTTCGATGCGGTAAGTCGCATCGGCGCTGGTGATGATGATCCGCTGGCCGTTGCGGATGTTTTCTTCAAGCCCCGGGATCACGGGACCCGACGCGAGATCCGGACGCGTCGCGCGATATTCGATGCCGATCGTGACGGCCGCAATCGCGGCGAGCGCTCCGGCGATGAGCCAAAGCTGCAGCGCCCGGCGCTTGCGGCGTTCGGCGAGGTCTGTGCTCATCGCCGCGTTCTCCCGCGCCGTTGGCGCCGCCAGAACAGGAACAGGCCCACGCCGGCCACCAGCAGCGGCGCCAGCCATACTTTCACGAACACAACGGCGGCCTCGAGGCGCTCGATGTCGCCGCGCAATTCGCGTTCGGTGCGTCTGAGTTCGCCGCGCACTTCCACGACGCGAGCGCGGAAGCGTTCGATTTCAGCATTTTCTTCCGGGGTCAGTTCCGCGCCGAGATCGCCAGAGAAGAACCCCGAGCCCCGGCCGCGCGCTTGCATCTCACCAAGCCGCGCTTCCGTTTCTTGGAGTTCCTGCTGCAACTCTTCCTGCCGCCGTTGGATGCGCCGGTCGGCATCCGCCTCCATTCCCTCCACTAGGTCCATGCGCCGCAGCGAAGGCGCGCGCGAGCGCAGCGAGACGAGCGCATCCGAGCCGCCGAGCACATCGATGGCGTTGAGGGCGAAGGACGCGTTGTCCGCGGCCGAACCGCCGCTTTGCGGATCGACGTAGAAATCGTCGGCAAGGAAGTCGGTGTCAGCCACGATGACAATTTCCGCCGGCGTCTCCGAACGCGCGAGCTGAGCGGCCTCTTCTTCCGGCTCGGGCGCGGGCGGCGGAGCCGCTTCACCTTCCATGCGCGGCGCCGGCGGCGGCGCGGCGGGCCGGCCTTCGGGGAAAGCTGTCTCAAGATTGCCTGAGAGTCGTATGGCGATCGTCTCGATGCGACCGCCTGTTTGCGGCCACATGGCCAGCACCTCGTAGGGCGAGGGCCGCATCATCGCCGCCGACGCCGGCATGCGCATGGTGGCACCGCTGGTGCGCGCCAGCGCATGTACTTCAACGCCTTCGCGCTCACTCGAAGTGAGACCGCCGGACAGCCCGAAATTGACGCCGCGCGAGAGCCACGCCGTCATCAGATCTTCGCGGGCCAGTTGATCGGCTGGGACTTGAAAGAAGAGCGGCTGCGGCAGGTTCTCGGTCTGACCGGTTTGCGGATTCTGCGCCGGCACGGGAAGCGCGCGATCGAGGTCGAGCACCACGCCCGGAGTCATGGTCACGCCCCAACGTGAAAGAAGCGGCTCGAGCGTGGATGAGGTCGGGGCGGCGCCTGCTGGATTGAACGGATCGAAGCCGGCGCCCTGCGCTTGCAGTGCGGCCGGATCGAGCGCGATGAACGCGCGCCCCTTGCGCAGAATGAATTGATCGATCGCCCAAAGCTGCGGCTCGGTGAGCGCGCCGGGGTGAATGATGGCAAGCACATCCACGTCGTCTGGGATCGTGGTGAAATTGGCGTCGAGCAGCACCGGTTCCATCAGCCGCTGCATCTCGGTGGCGAACACCGAGAACGGGCCCCCGATCGGGCCGAACTGCGCCGTCGAGGGATCGATTGGCAACGAGGTGATCAGGCCGACGCGCGTCGCGTCCGGATGCTCCAGTTCGTAGATGAGGCGCGTGATCTCGTATTCTAGGAACGCCTCCCGCTGCGGGTGGAAGAATGGGACCGTGCGCCGGTCGTCGATCGCGTTGGCGCCGGTCAGGCCGAAATAGATCGGGTCGGCGCCCTCGAACGGGCGCAGCGGCTCGATGCCGGCCTCTACGGCGTCGTCCTCTTCCTCTGAGAATGGCTCAACATCGATTTCGACAAATCGCACGCGTCCATGGGAGCGCGCCTGGAAGCTCTGCAGCATTTCGCGCACGCGCGACGCGTACGTCTGCAATTGCGGCACGGACGCAGCGGCGTCCCGCGAATAGTAGAGCGTGAGCTCGACGGGCTCACTGAGCTGGTTCAGTGTCTGTTGCGTGCCGCGGCTCAACGAATAGAGCTGGTTCTCCGTAAGATCGAGGCGCCATGCGCGGAACCAGGAATTGGCTGTGAGGTTCGCGGCGACGAACATCACGAACATGGCCAGGGCGGCAAAGAAGGCGAAGCGGCGTGCGCTCATGGGCTAGCCTCCCCGCCTGGCGTCGACCGCGAGCGCCGTAAAGCCAAGGCAGAGAGCGATCAGCGACGCGAAGTAGAAGACCGACCTGAACTCGACGACGCCACGTTGCGCCGCATCGAAATGGTGCAGGATCGTGATGCGCGCCACGGCCGCCGCCGCGCCGCCGCCAATAGCGTCGGAGAAGAAATCGAGCACCAGCGGTAGGCCCAGCGCGGTGAGAAGGAAGGAAATCAGCACCGCCAGCACGAATGCGACGACTTGCGCCGGCGTGAGCGCGGACATGGCCGAGCCGATGGCGATATAAGCGCCCGCCATCAGCAGGCTCGACAGATACGCGGTGAAGATCGCCGCGTTGTCCGGCGAGCCGAGGATGTTGACGGTGATCCAGAGGGGCACGGTAAGCACCAGCGCGACGGCGGCGATGGTCCAAGCCGCTAGAAATTTGCCAAGCACCAGCGACCAGGTCGGCGCCGGGAGCGTCATCAGCAGTTCGAGCGCGCCCGAGCGCGACTCTTCCGACCACAACCGCATGGCGACGGCCGGCAGGAACACCATGAATATCCAAGGATGGAAGGAGAAGAACGCGGTGAGGTCCGCGCGGCGGGATTCGAAGAGACCGCCCACCTGGAACGTGAAAAGCCCGATCGCAAACAGGAACACGGCGACGAACACGTAGGCCGTCGGCGTCGTCAGATACGAGAGCACCTCGCGGCGATAGACCGCCGTCATGCTGGCAAGACCCGGACGCTTCTTCACGCGCGCTCCTCCCCGCGGGTGAGCGCAGTGAACGCCCGCTCCAGCGAGCCGTGTTCTTCACGCAGCGCCGCGGGCGTCTTGTCCGCGGCGATGCGGCCTTGATCGATCACGATGGCGCGCGTGCAGACCGCTTCCACTTCTTCGAGGCTATGCGTGGAGATGATGAGCCCCCGCTCCTCGCCAAGCCGGCGGATCAGGTCGCGCACGGCGCTCCGCTGGTTGGGATCGAGGCCATCCGTCGGTTCGTCGAGGACGAGCAGCATTGGATCATGCAGCAGCGCAGCCGCAAGACCGACGCGGCGGCGATACCCCTTCGAGAGCGTGTCGATCGGCTGGTCGATGGTTTCGCCCAGACGGGCATCCTGTGCTGCGCGGCGCACGGCGTGACGCGCAGCCTCGCGCGCCATACCGCGGGTCTCGGCGACGAAGCGCAGGAAGGTCCAGGGCGTCATCTCCCCGTAGAGCGGATTGCCTTCGGGCAGATAGCCGACGCGCTCCTGCGCGCGGCGGCGCTCCCGTGCGACGTCAATGTTGAAGATCTTCGCGCTGCCTTCGTCTGGCTCCAGGTAGCCGGCGATCATGCGCATGGTTGTCGTCTTGCCGGCCCCGTTGGGACCGAGGAAGCCAACGATCTCGCCGACATCGAGCGAGAACCCGATGCCGTCGACCGCCACCCGCCGGCCGAACGTTTTCCGCAAGCCGTCGACCTGCAGCAGCATCTGGCGCAAAAACCCCCGTCAAAAGCGAGCGCCGCTCATAAGGCGGTTCAAACGAAAACGCCACTGCTTCTTATCCACAGGGCAACGCGAATCACTCGGTGTGATTCTCAACGCCAGTTGCGCGCCGGTTAAACCGCCGCGCGATGACCGCGCCGTGCGCGGCACATGCTCTGCGCGCAGCACGAGGCATTGCGGACACGTGCTACACACCGCACGCGGAGCGCATGTTTTACATGGGTTTTTGGAAACCTAGATA
>JAEWNX010000216.1 GCA_023461135.1 Pseudomonadota bacterium | reverse complement strand
GGCCCGCGCCGCCCCCGGAGGGGCCTTCGCCTCAGTCCCGCGGCTGCGCCGCTCGACAGCTCCCCCGCGTCGCGGGGGAGCCTTTTACGCCGCCGCTTCGTCCGCCGCAGGCGGGTTCAGCAGCGTCACTTTCCCGCCAGCCTTCTCGACAGCCGCAATGGCCGCCGCGGAGGCCCCGGAAACAGCGATGTTCACTTTGGCCTTCAGCTCGCCGCGCGCAAGGAGACGGATGCCGTCTTTCTTCCGCCGCACCACGCCCGCTTCCACCAGAGAATCCTCGGTGATGTCGTTCTTGGCGTCGATCTTCTTGTTATCGATGGCGTTTTGCAGCGTGGTCAGGTTGATCCACTGATGCTTCTTGCCGTTCAGCGGATTAAAGCCGCGCTTGGGCATGCGCATGTGCAGCGGCATCTGACCGCCTTCGAAACCATTGATGGCGACGCCGCGACGGGATTTTTGCCCCTTCACGCCGCGACCGCCGGTCTTGCCCTTGCCGGAGCCGACGCCGCGCCCGACGCGCATCAGCTTCTTCGTTGAGCCGGGATTATCGGCCAGTTCGTTCAGTTTCATGGCGCTTACTCAACAATCTCGATGAGGTGGCGAACCTTGCGAACCATGCCTTGCACGGAAGGCGTGTCCTCAATCTCGACCACTTGGTGCGCACGCTTCAGGCCGAGGCCCAGCAGCGTCGCGCGTTGATCGCCTTCGCGGCGGATCGGGCTGCCGATGCGGCGCAGCTTGAGCTTGCCGCCGGCGGCTTTCTTCTTCGCGGTCGCCATCTATCAACCCTCCGCCGCAACTTCGCCGAGGCTCGCGCCGTCTTTGCGCCGCCCGACAATGTCGGACACTTTGAGGCCGCGACGGCTCGCGACTTGGCGCGGCGAGCTTTGTTCCTTCAGCGCGTCAAACGTCGCGCGCACCATGTTGTAGGGGTTCGACGAACCCTTCGACTTGGCGACGACGTCGGACACGCCCAGCACTTCGAGCACAGCGCGCATCGGGCCGCCGGCGATGAGACCGGTGCCGGCGGGCGCTGCACGCAGCATGACCTTGCCCGCACCCCAACGGCCACGGCCGTCATGGTGCAGCGTACGTCCCTCACGAAGGGGCACGCGGATCAACGTCTTCTTGGCTTCTTCAGTCGCCTTGCGAATGGCTTCCGGCACTTCACGCGCCTTGCCGTGACCGAAGCCGACGCGGCCCTTCTTGTCGCCGACAACGACGAGCGCGGCGAAACCGAAGTTCTTACCGCCCTTCACGACTTTCGCGACGCGGATGATCGCAACAAGCTTGTCGACCAATTCGCCTTCAGCGCGCTCTTCCGGCTGTCCACCGCGCGGACCGCGACGGCCGCGATCGCCGCCGCCAGGTCCACGACCGCCGCCAGGGCCACGGCCACCGCCGCCACCCGGGCCGCCACGGCGCGGACCGCGCGGACCGCGTCCGCGAGGTTGTTCGGGAGCAGAGCCTTCAGCCGGCGGGCCGCCTGCGGTTTCGTCGGTCATCTCTACGTCCTCAGAATTCGAGACCGCCCTCACGGGCGGCGTCGGCCAGGGCTTTCACCCGGCCATGAAACATGTAGCGGCCACGGTCGAATACGACGCGCTTCTGGCCGGCCTTCACCGCGCGTTCGGCAAGCAGCTTGCCAACTGCCGCGGCGCCGTCCTTGTTGGAGCCCTTCGCCTTAACAGCTTCTTCCAGCGAGGAAGCGGCGGCGACGGTCACGCCCTTCGTGTCGTCGATCAGTTGCGCCGAAATGTTCTTCGACGAGCGGAAAACGGAGAGGCGCAGACGGCCCTCGCCCGCGTTCTTCTTCAGACGCGTGCGGTTGCGTTGGGCGCGGCGCTCGATGGGGTTGAGTTTCCGGGCCATGGCTTACTTCTTCTTGCCTTCCTTGCGGCGGATGCGTTCGCCGGCGTAGCGCACGCCCTTGCCCTTGTAGGGCTCCGGCGGACGGTAGGAGCGGATTTCCGCAGCGACCTGACCGACGGTCTGCGGATCGATGCCGCTGATCTTCACTTCAGTCGGCTTAGGCACCGCGATCGTGATGCCTTCCGGCGGCTGGTAGACGATCTCGTGGCTGTACCCGAGCTGCATCTGCAGGTTCTTGCCCTGCATCGCGGCGCGATAGCCGACGCCCGTCATTTCGAGGTTCTTCTCGAAGCCTTCGGTGACGCCCTTCACGTTGCTGGCGAGCACGGCGCGTGTGGTGCCCCAGAGCGCGCGGGCGCGCGGCGTTTCGTGGCGCGGCTTCACCTGAATGGCGCCGTCGCCAAACGCCACTTCCACGTCATCATGGGCGCGGAAGTTCAGCGTGCCCTTCGGGCCCTTCACGCTCACCTCTTGGCCCTTCACCGTAACGGTGACGCCATTGGGAGCCGGGATCGGTTTTTTGCCGACGCGGGACATCAGTAGACCTCGCAGATGATCTCGCCGCCGACATTGGCTTCGCGAGCGGCGTTGTCGCTCATCACGCCCTTCGGCGTTGAGATGATCGAGATGCCGAGGCCGTTACGGACGAGACGCAAATCCTTGATCGAAGAATAGACGCGCCGGCCCGGTTTGGACACGCGCTGGATCTCGTGGATCGCGGGCGCCCCTTCGAAATACTTCAGCTCGATCTCTATCTCCTTGTGCGCGCCGTTCGTCACGTGGCGGAAATCGCGGATGTAGCCTTCGTCCTTCAGCACTTGCAGCACGCGCGTGCGCAGCGTCGACGCCGGAGACGTGAGCTTCGAGCGGCCGCGCAGCTGGGCGTTGCGGATGCGGGTGATGAGATCGCCGATGGGATCGTTCAGGTTCATGCGCGTCCCCTCACCAGCTCGACTTGACCATGCCCGGGATCTGGCCCTTGGAGGCAAGATCGCGGAGCGCGATACGGGAGAGTTTCAGCTTGCGGTAGAACGCACGGGGGCGGCCGGTCAGTTCGCAGCGGTTGCGAATGCGTGTCGCCGACGAGTTGCGCGGCAATTGCGCGAGCTTCAAGCGCGCGGCGAAGCGCTCTTCCAGGGGAAGGGCTTCGTTG
>JAEWNX010000215.1 GCA_023461135.1 Pseudomonadota bacterium | reverse complement strand
GTGCACGTGCTCAACGGCTCATCTGTCCGAAAACGCCTGGTATGCCGGGGCTCCCTAGGAACGCCCCTGTGCTTCGGCCGGCTGCGCAACAAACCGCGCGAGGGCGCGCTTCGGCAAACCCATGACTACACGTTCTGAGAAGCTTCAGTCGAAGCGCGCCCTTGCCCTCCCGCCGCGTACGATGCTCGCGCGTGCGGTCAAACTTCCGCGTCCGCCGCGCGCGGACGGCTTTCGTGCAGCGCCAACAGAAGTCCAAGCGAGATCAGCGCCGGAATAATCGCAGCGAGCGCCCAACCGGAAACTGCCAACGCCGTCGCGCCGATCCAGCCCATCGCAACGAAGGAGCGGCCAAAATTGAGCAGAGGGCTGCCGCGGGTGCGGCGGCGGAATTGTTTGCGATTGCCCGGCGTCTGATGCCAGATCGCGATGAGGCACGTCGAGACGATCGCCGCCGCGCCGCCCAGCAGCAGCCAAAACCCGATCATCGGCGCGACGACGATGGATGCGCCCACCGCTGGAGGCGCCAGCAACAGCGCCGCTGGAACGCCAGCCGCCAGGGCCTTCGCCGTGTCGATTCGATCGCGCGACACAGGCGCGCTGGCGATCAGGTCGGGCGCATCTTCCGCCGAAACAGTGAGCCAGGCGAGGCTCGCCGCGAGCGACGTGACCAGCAAGACGAAGCCGGAAGAAAAACCGGCGACCGCGAAGCGGTCGAAACCGTCCTCGTCGAGCCGCGTGCCGAACACGAGGAACAGCGGAAGCAGATAAAAGAGCGGCAGCAGAATTTGCGACAACAACAGCGGATCCCGGCGCAACAGGCGCCATTCCTTGTCCACCAACGTCGGCATCACGCCGCCGCGCATCGGCCGCACCGCGCGCTGCGCGCGGCGCTTGCGCGACCCCAAGCCGGAGATAGCCGCTGCATCGGCCGCGAAGCCCGACGCGTACCACCAGATGGCGGCCGCGTAGAGGCCAAGCACCAGGATCGGCCAAAGCCAGGCGTCGAGGCCGATGCCGAATGCCGCGTGCGCCGGCAGCGACAGCGGATTGGATGGATTGCCGAAGAACGCGATCAAATTCCGGAAGAGGTCTTGAACGGCCTGCGACCGGCTCTCGTCCTCAAGCAAGCGCGGGATCTGGGACGAGATGAAAAACGCCGCGCCGATCAAGCTCGCCAGAATCTGGGCCACGATCCGCGTGTTCTTCGGTCCGATGAGCCAGAACAGCAGCCGCGCCACGATCAGGCCGACCGCGGTGGCGAACAAGGTCAGCAGCAGGATAGCTGGCGCAAAGCTGAGCCACGCCCAGCCGCCGAACGACGGCAGCCATACCAGCACAGCGGTGGTGAGGATGAGATAGAACAGCCCCACATTGATCGCGATCGCCGTCATGCGCACGATCAGCACGCGCCAGACAGGCACGGGCGAAGCCAGCAACAAATCCAGATCGCCGCGCTGATAGAGCGATTCCGTAATCAGCATCAGGGCCTGCGCGAGCATGATAGAAAACAGAACCGCAAACACCGCGCCGATCACGCCGATTACGAAAGATGTCGGCGAGGGCTGAAACTCGGAAAGAATGCGCGCCGTCCAGTAGCCGCCAAAGCCGAGCGCCGCGGCCATGGCCGTATAGAAAAACAGGCGGCGGACGTGACGGCCCTTCCCGGAGGCGCGGAAGTTGCGCCAGGTCAGCAGCATCTCATGGCGCAGCAGAAACAGAACGCCGCCGGGACCGAACATCACGCCGCTCCGGCCTGCACCGCGCCGACAAGCTGCAAGTACACATCCTCCAGCGTCGCGCCCGCGCCGCCGGCCCTGCCGCGCAGTTCGTCAAGCGTGCCTTCGGCGAGCAGCTTGCCGTGCTGAATGATGCCGATGCGGTCTGCGAGGCGTTCGGCCACGTCCAGAATGTGCGTGGTGAGGATAACCGTGCCGCCGCCCCGCGCGCGCTGCTGCAGCAAGTCCTTCACTTGCCGCGCCACCGCTGCGTCCAGCCCGGTGAGCGGCTCGTCCAGCATCAGCAGTTTCGGATCATGAATGAGCGCGCCGGCGAGGGCCGTCTTCTGCTTCATGCCGCGCGAAAAGCCTTCAGTGCGTTCATCGCGATTGTCCCAGAGACCGAGGAATTTCAGCAGCTCCTCCGCGCGCGGCGCGGCGGTTTTCGCATCGATGCCCCAAAGGCCCGCGATGAACTCAAGATACTCCCACGCCGTCAGCTTGTCGTAGAGCGCCGGTTCGTCGGGCAACCACGCCAGCATCCGCTTCGCGGCGATCGGATCGGCAAGCGCATCGGCGCCGAAGACGTGGATCGAACCAGAATCGGGCCTGAGCAGGCCTGTCACCATGCGCAACGTCGTCGTCTTGCCCGCGCCGTTGGGCCCGAGCAACGCGTACAATTCGCCCGCGCGGACGTCGAGATCGAGCGCATTGACGGCAGTCTTTGCGCCGAACTTTTTGGTGAGCGCGCGAACGGAGAGCGCGTTTATCACGCCTGCATGGTCCACCCGTCCACGCCCTTGGCGGCTTCGCGGATGGCTTCAGACATCGTCGGGTGCGCGTGGCAGGTGCGGGCGATGTCTTCGGCGGACGCGCCGAACTCCATCGCGACGCACACTTCGCCAATCATCTCGCCAACACCGGAGCCGACCATGTGAACGCCAACAACTTTCCTCGTCGCCGCGTCCTCCAGCACTTTGACCATGCCGTCAGTCTCATGATTTGTGCGCGCGCGCGAATTGGCCATGAACGGAAATTTGCCGGCCTTGTATGCGACGCCTGCGGCCTTCAGCTCGTCTTCCGATTTGCCCACCGTCGCCACTTCCGGATCGGTGTAGATGACGTTCGGAATCACGTCGTAATTCACGTGCCCCCACTGGCCGGCGATGACTTGCGCTGCGGCGATGCCTTCTTCCTCGGCCTTGTGCGCCAGCATCGGCCCGTGTGTGCAATCGCCAATCGCGTAGATGCCCTCGACATTGGTCTTCCAATGATCGGTGGCGATGAAGCCCTTCTGATCGAAGCGCACGCCGACAGTTTCTAGCCCCAGGTTCGTTGTCGAAGGCCGGCGGCCGATAGCGACAAGCACGACATCGGCATCGAGCGTGCGGCCCGCCCCGCCTTTCGCCGGCTCGATCGTCACTTGCAGGCCCTCGCGCGTCTTCTCGACGCCGGCGACCTTGTGGCCGAGTTCGAACTTCATGCCCTGCTTCTTCAGGGTGCGCTGGAAAGCGGTGGAGATTTCCGTGTCCACGGTCGGCGTAATGCGGTCGAGGAATTCGACCACCGTCACTTCGGCTCCCAGACGGCGCCACACCGAGCCAAGCTCGAGCCCGATCACGCCCGCGCCAACGACGATCAGCTTCTTCGGCACGCTCGTCAGCGCCAGCGCGCCAGTGGAGGAGACGATGCGCTCTTCATCGATATCGACGCCCGGCAAATCGGTGTGCACCGAGCCTGTGGCGATGACGATGTTCCGGGTCTCAAGCGTCTGCTTGGCGCCGTCGGCGCCCGTCACTTCGACACGGCCCTTGCCGACGATGCGGCCCGCGCCCTTCACGTAGTCGACCTTGTGCTTGCGCATCAGGAACTCGACGCCCTTGGTGAGCCCTTCGACGGCGTCTTCCTTCTGCTTCATCATCTGCGGCAGATCGAGCGACAGGCCCGTCACCTTCACGCCCATGGACGGAAAGGTCTTTTGCGCCGCTTCGAAATATTCCGACGCGTGCAGAAGCGCCTTGGAAGGAATGCAGCCGACATTGAGGCACGTGCCGCCGAGCTTGCCGCGGCTCTCGATGATCGCGGTCTTCAAGCCAAGCTGGCCGGCGCGGATCGCGCAATTGTAGCCCCCGGGACCGCCCCCGATGATAACGAGATCGTACGACATGATGGCTCCGGACCGAGGCTGATATTCGCCGCGAACCTAGGCGCCGCCCCGCCTCGGATCAATCAGCGTTCCGGATGCTCTGCTCTGCGAACGTGCACGCGCCCGTTATGCGCCCTGCTTGTCCCAGTAGGCGCGGTCCGCCGCGTCGATGACGAAGATGAGGAGGCCGACAACCAGGATGAGGCCGAGCAATCCAACCTGCGCTTCCGGCGTCGCCAGATCCGAAAGGATCGATTGCGGCGTGAGGTAGGCCTGCGGATTGATGCCCTTTACCGTGTCCACCAGGCTGCCTTCCTGCGCCAGCGCCCAGCGCCCGCCATAGAGCGCAAAGCCGATCAGCCAGGTCCAAAAGCCTTGCGTCTTGCGCATGAGGCGCACTGCGGCGATCAGGAAGAAAAGCCCCGCGCCGGCCCAAAGCCCGACGTCGATCCAAGTCGACTGGCCTGCCCCCGCCGTCGCGGCGGAGCGCTGCGCGTCCTGCACCTGGGCGACGCCCACTTCAAAGCCGGTGAGCGCGCCAGCCGCCGCCGCCGCGCCCAAAAAACTGAGCAGCGTCAAAGCGAAGAGCGCCGCGATAGCCGGCAAGCGCAGAATGAACATCATGGGCGTCCCCTCCCCGCCCGCTCCCCAGCGGACGGCGGATTTAAACACGGCTCGGGGGAGGAGTCAGCCACTTCCCCCATCGGCTGCGTTGGATGGCTCACGCGTCCACCTTCTGTTGCGCGAAGAGCCCAGCTAGCCTGTCGGAAAGCAAGGGGCGAACATGACCTGGTTCGGCACGGTGAGCGCGTGGGCGGCGCTGGCGATGGGCGCGCTCTTTGGCGTCAATGCGTACTTCCAATTTGCGACCGGCGTGACAGCCTGGGTATTCGTCCTCACAGCCCTGGCGCTTCTCATCGGCGGATATCGAACGCTGCGAAAGATGTCCGGGGGGCTTCGCTTGCTTGCTGGCGCGTGGGGACTCGCCGCGGGGCTGCTCACGATCAATCTGCGATCGGCGCCGGCCATGCCGGCCCTCTCAGCGAACGCCGACTATTACGCGGTCACGACATCCTACAACTGGATACAACCGGCGTTCTTCTTCGTCGCTCTGATCTGCCTCGCGCTAACCGTGCTGCACAAAGAACGGAAATAGTTCTCCACATCGATACGCGCGCGAAACTGCAACAACGGCTCGTTAACGACCGTTGTCTTCGCGGGCGGGCGATCAGGAGGTCGCCAGATGCACGTGACGAAACTTCGCGCTTCGACCGGCGCAGGCGGTCTGGTCCCAGCCGGCCGCTATTTCGAACAGCTCGCGCAGAACCTGCGCACCGCGAACGCGCGCGAACACACACGCCGCGCCGCGGAAGATCGCGAACTCGAAGATCTCTACCGACGCGCTTCCGCGGCG
>JAEWNX010000214.1 GCA_023461135.1 Pseudomonadota bacterium | reverse complement strand
CACCGAACTCGACTTCGAGAACATCATTATCCGGCAGACGCCGGACGGCGGCGTCGTGCGCGTGGGCGATGTCGCCACCGTCAATGACGGCTTCCAGGACGTGAACCTCTACTCGCGCATGAACGGCGAGCCCTCGGCGCTGGTGACCATCCAAACGGCCGACCGGTTCAACATCTGGGAGACCAACAAGGCGGTCGAGGAAGCGCTGGAGGAATACCGCGCCCAGGCGCCGGCCGGCGTGCAGATCACGACGATCTATAACGAGGCCGAAGACTACAATTCGCTCGTCGGCATCCTGCTGCAGAACGCCGCGCAGGGCTTTTTCCTCATCTTCCTGCTGCTGTTGCTGACGCTGCACCCGAAGGTGGCGTTCTGGGCGACTTTAGGCGTGATGACCGCCTTCGCCGGCTCGTTCTTCATCCTCCCGTACGTCGACGTGTCGCTCAACTTCATGAGCGTGTTCGGCTTTCTCCTGGTGCTCGGCATCATGGTCGACGACGCCATCATCGTCGGCGAGGCGGTGTACGAGCGCGCCGAGAAAGGACACTCCGGCGCGGACGCCGCCATCCTCTCCACCCAACTCGTTCTGAAGCCGCTGATGGCTTCGGTTTTCGTCACTATGATCGCGTTCAGTCCGTGGATGCTGATCGAAGGCGACGCGCGCCAGTTCACGCGCGCGATCTCGATCGTCGTCATGTCGACGTTGGTGTTCTCGCTGATCGAGAGCCTGATCATCCTGCCGGCGCACCTGGCGCACGTCACCAAGCCCAACCCGGATGGAAAGACGCTGTTCAGCCGCCTGATGATCCTGCAGCAGAAGTGCGCGCACTCGGTGCTGTGGGTGGCCAACAATCTGCACGCGCCGCTGGTTCGGCTTGCCGTGCGCTTCCGCTACCTCACCTGGTCGATCTTCGCGGGCATCATGATCTTGGCGATCGGCCTGATGACGACCGGACGCGTGAAGCAGACCTTCATGCCGGAGGTCGAGGGCGACTTCATGGTCGCAAGCATCACGCTGCCGCAGACGACCCCCTTCTCGCGCATGGAGCAAGTGGCCGCTCAGCTCGACGCCGCGCGCCTGGCCCTGGAAGCGGAAACAGCCGACGTCGCCGTGCGGGACCGCAACACCGAGCAGATGTCACGCGGCGTCGTGCGCTCGTGGAGCCAATCGATCGAAGAGAACTCGATCCGGGCGTATGTCGGCCTCACGCCGCCGGAAGGGCGCCCGCAATTGCGTTCGCGCCAAGTGACGGAGCGTCTGGAGGAATTGCTGGGCGAAGTGCCGGATGCCGACGAGATCAGCTTCTCGCTGTCAGGCTCCGGCGCGCCGCGCATCGAGATGGCCTTGCTCGGCGAGAACAAGGAGGACTTGGAATCCGCGGTCGAGGATCTCAAAGCGCGGCTCTTGCAGTTCAGCGACGTGACCAGCGTGCGCGACAGCCAGGACGCAGCGAACGAAGAGCTGCAGTTCACGCTGCTGCCGGGCGCGCAGCAGCTCGGCATCACGCTGGGCGATGTGACGCGCCAGGTGCGCCAAGCCTATTTCGGCGAAGAAGTGCAGCGCCTGCCGCGCGAGGGTGACGACATTCGCGTGTATGTCCGCTACCCGCGCGACGATCGGCGCACGCTGGAAAGCCTTGGCAGCTTCCGCATCCGCACCGCGGACGGGCGCGAAGTGCCGCTCGCCTCCGTTGCGACATGGGAGTTCGCGCCGGGCGTTACGGGCCTGGACCGGCGCCAGCGCATGAGCTCGATCTTGGTCACGGCCGATCTCGTGAACGGCGAGGCGCGTCAGGACATCATGCGCACGCTGGACGAGGATTACTGGCCTGCGTTCGAAGCACGCTTCAACACGGTCTCGCGCCGCGCCATCGGCGAAGCTGAGGGCGAAGCCGAGTTCATGGCGCAGTTCATGCAGCTCCTGCTGCTCGCCTTCGCAGGCATCTACTTCCTGCTGGCGGTGACCTTCCGCTCCTACGCTCAGCCGGCGATGATCCTCTGCGTCATCCCGTTCGCGATGGTGGGCGCGCTGCTGGGACACTTGATGTTCGGCATCAGCTTCGCGCTCTTCTCCTGGCTCGGCGTGATCGCCGCCATCGGCGTCGTCGTGAACGACAACGTCGTGCTGGTGGATCGCTGCAACCAGATCCGCGGCTACTTCGCGCTACGCGTGAAGCGGCCAGGCGCGCCTGTGCTTGGCGAAGAAGAAGGCTGGGAGCCGCACGACATCACCCTGCCGAACGGGCAGGTGGTCGAGTACATTGCCATCGCGCCCGATCTCGAGCCGCACGAAGAGATGATCCTCGAAGGCGCGGATTCCGGCTTCCAGAAGGGCCCGATCGAGCTGCGCACGTCCGATCAAATGCGTTTCGACAGCTCCGAATACCGGGAACGCGCGCACGTGCTGGAGGGCATGGGCTTCCAGATCATGCGGGTGAAGGCCGAGCGCGGCATTACGGAAGCCTCGATCTCGCGCTTCCGCCAGATCTTCCTGACCTCGGTCACGGAATTCGTCGGCACCTCGCCGATGATCCTGGAAAACGCCGCGATCGTGCAGTTCCTGAAGCCGATGGTGATCAGCCTGGCGTTTGGGGTGCTGGTCTGCATGCCGGCGACCTTGATCCTGACGCCCGCCTTCTACATGATCGGCATCGATCTCAAGCGCGTGACAACCGGCCTGTTCGGGTTCTACGCACGGCTGTATGGGGGACGCCGCAAACTGGCTGCGGCCGAATAAGAACACTCGGAGGGAAGACCAAGATGTTGATGCTGACCCGTCGCACCATGGGTGCGTCGTCCCTGGCGCTTTTGGCGGGCTGCGCCACGGGCGCCACCTCGTCCACGACGACCACTGCGCGCGCACCCGCAGCGATCGGCGCCTGGGGCGTCGATCTGGCGGCGCGCGATCTCAACGTGCAGCCGGGGAACGATTTCTTCCGCTACGCTAACGGCACGTGGCTGGCGAACACGCCGATCCCGGCTGACCGCACGCGCTGGGGCACGTTCGACATGCTGCGCGAGAAGTCGGACACCGATCAGCGCGTCATCATCGAAGAAGTCGCACTGGCCGGCGGCCAGCCCGGCTCGATCCAACAAAAGATCGCCGACTACTACAATTCATTCCTGAACCAGGAAGCGATCGACGCGGCCGGCATGGCGCCGGTGCAGGGCG
Source organism: Pseudomonadota bacterium (assembly GCA_023461135.1). GTDB lineage: Bacteria > Pseudomonadota > Alphaproteobacteria > Caulobacterales > Aquidulcibacteraceae > Vitreimonas. The sequence goes on along the minus strand of JAEWNX010000214.1, from coordinate 10,279 downwards.
AGCTGGCGCAGATCGCAGCGCTGCGCACGCACGAAGAAACCATCCGCCTGATCGCGACGCCCGGCATCGCCGTGAACTCGCCGATCGCGGTGTTCGTCGGTCTCGATGAGCGCAATCCAGACCGCTACGTCACCAATATGAGCCATGCGGGACTCGGCCTGCCTGAGCGCGAATACTATCGGCGCACCGACGGCGAATTCCCGAACATCCGCAGCGAATACGTCGCGCATATCGAGCGCACGCTGACGCTGGCCGGCCTCGACAATGCAGGACGGCGCGCGCAAGCGGTGATGGCGCTGGAGACGCAGATCGCCGAACGGCACTGGCCGATCGCCGATCGCCGCGACCGCAGCCGCACGTACAACCTGAAGACACGCGCCGAAGTGCGCGCGCTGGCGCCGCGCTTCCCGTGGGACGCGGCGTTCGAAGCTGCCGGATTGGGCCAGGCGCAGGAAGTCGTCATCAGCGAACTTTCGGCCATGGGCCCGCTCGCCGAACTGTTCATGGCGACGCCGGTCAACACCTGGAAGTCGTACCTTTCCTATCACCTGATCCGCAGCAATGCGGCGGTGTTGCCGAAGAACGTCGACGACGAAGTGTTCAACTTCTACGGCAAGACGCTGAACGGCCAGCCGCAACAGCGCGAGCGCTGGAAGCGCGCGGTGCAAGCCGTCAACGGCTCGCTTGGCGAAGCAGTCGGCCAGATTTACGTGCAGCGTCACTTCCCGGCGGAAGCCAAAGCGCAAATGCTCGCACTGGTCGAGAACCTGCGCACGGCCTACGGCCAGCGTATCGACAGCTCGACGTGGATGTCTGCGGAAACGAAAGTGGTTGCGCGCGAAAAGCTCGCCACCTTCCGTCCGAAGATTGGCTATCCGGACCGCTGGAAGGATTATTCGGAGCTCGAAGTCCGTTCCGGCGACGCCTACGGCAACGCCAAGCGTCAGCAAATCTTCGACTGGAACTTCGATCTCGCGCGCCTGTCCCGCCCGACCGACAAGGACGAGTGGTTCATGACGCCGCAAACGGTGAACGCGTACTACAACCCCGTGTTCAACGAGATCGTGTTCCCGGCCGCGATCCTGCAGCCGCCCTTCTTCGACCCGAACGCGGACCCGGCGGTGAACTACGGCGCCATCGGCGGCGTGATCGGCCACGAAATGGGCCACGGCTTCGACGACCAAGGCGCGAAATCAGATGCACACGGCGTGCTGCGCGATTGGTGGAACGCCAATGACGTCGCCGCCTTCACCGCGGTCACCGATCGGCTTGTGGCGCAATACGACGCGTTCTCGCCGCTCGAAGGCATCAACGTGAACGGCCGCCTGACGCTCGGCGAAAACATCGGCGACAATGGCGGGCTGCAAGTGGCGCTGCACGCCTACAATCTGTCGCTCAACGGCGCTCCAGCGCCGGTGCTCGACGAAATGAGCGGCGAACAGCGCTTCTTCCTCGGCTGGGCGCAAGCGTGGCGGCAGAACATCCGCGACGCGGCTCTGCGCAACCAAATCCTCTCGGACCCCCACTCGCCGGCGGTCTATCGCTGCAACGGCACGGTGCGAAACATGGATGCCTGGTACGCCGCGTTCAACGTGCAGCCGGGCGACGCGCTCTACCTGGCGCCGGACCAGCGCGTCACGGTCTGGTAAGCGCGCGACAGCGTGAAACGATCAAGGGGAGCGGTTCGCCGCTCCCCTTTTTGTTTGCGCCGAGCCCGCGCTATTCCGGATACTTCTTCGCCATGGCGTTCCAGCCGTTGACGGCAATCTTGCGCAGCACGCCTTCGTCAACATCGCTCAGCTTGTTGATGTAGAGGCAGCTACGCCCCGTTTTGTGCTTGCCGAGCCGCTTCATCAGCGGCTCCTTGTCGTAGCCATCCATGAGGTAAAGCACGAGATTGGCCTTGCGCGGGGAAAAGCCCATGCGCGGCCACTTGCCGCTCGGCGTGTCGTACTCGCCGTAACCGATGATGGACGGACCCCACATGGCCGGCTTCTCGCCGGTGATCTCGCGCAGCATTTTGTCGATGGTCTTTGCGTCCGTGCGCCGCGTGTCGTCCTCGACTGCGGCGATGTAGGCGGCGACAGAGGCTTTGGTGCGTTGGGTTTTTGGTTCCGCTGCCATTGCGATTTAGGACAATGCCGTGGTTCGGAGGAGCCCCGCTACGCTTAAATCTTCGTCGATCTCCGGCCAGTGAATGCCATGTCCCGCGGCAGAAGCTTCCCACTTCGCGCGCTGCTGCGGCGTCGCGGCGACAAGACGTGGAAACCAGGAAAGAGGCGCAGAAATCCTGCGACCATCGCGCAGGCGAACTTCGAGCGCATCGTCTGTCACGAGAACATCCGCCACGCGGTCGTCCAACTCAGCCGAAATGGACACGCCATGCCTCCAGGAACGCAGCCGCCTCTCCGGCGACCTTGGCCTCGATCTCACGAAGCTCCTTTGCAGAATAGCCGACATTGCGCGCCAGCGCGACGGCCTGAAGCCAGTACTTGGCCGTGTTTCCGGCCTTGTCGATGTGGATATGCGGCGGCTCAGCGCCTTCGTTCGAGAAGAAATAGAAGCGGTAGCCGTTCCATCGGAGAACCGTCGGCATACCTCACAGCCCCTTCACGATCTCATCCGTCATCTTCTTGGCGTCGCCCAAGAGCATCATGGTGTTGTCGCGGTAGAAGAGTTCGTTGTCGACGCCGGCATAGCCGACGCCGCCCATGCTGCGTTTCACGAACAGCACGGTCTTCGCCTTCTCCACGTCGAGGATCGGCATGCCGAAGATGGGGCTCTTGGGATCGGTCTTGGCGATCGGGTTGGTGACGTCGTTGGCGCCGATGACGTAGGCGACGTCCGCGCTGCTGAACTCGTTGTTGATGTCTTCGAGTTCGAACACTTCGTCGTACGGCACATTAGCTTCAGCCAGCAGCACGTTCATGTGCCCGGGCATGCGGCCGGCGACGGGGTGGATGGCGTATTTTACGTCGACGCCCTCCTTCTTCAGCATGTCGGCCATTTCGCGCACGCTGTGTTGGGCTTGCGCGCTCGCCATGCCGTAGCCCGGCACAATGATCACCTTGGAGGCGTTCTTCATGATGAAGGCTGCGTCGTCCGCGCTGCCGGCCTTGTAGGCGCGCTGTACCCCGCCGGCCGCGGCGGTCGCCCCGTCAGCAGCGCCGAAGCCGCCCAGGATGACGCTGATGAAGCTGCGGTTCATCGCCTTGCACATGATGTAGCTGAGGATCGCGCCCGATGAGCCGACCAGCGCGCCGGTGATGATCAGCGCCACGTTCTCCAGCGTGAAGCCGAGTGCGGCTGCGGCCCAACCTGAATACGAGTTGAGCATGGACACGACGACGGGCATGTCGGCGCCGCCGATCGGGATGATGAGGGTGATGCCGACCAACAGCGAAAGGCCGGCAATGGCCCAGAAGTGCCAATCGGTGCGGCCTGCGTCGTTGATCATCATCACGATCAGCACGACGATGGCGAGCGCGATGGCGATGTTGAGGAGATGGCGCGCAGGCAGAATGATCGGCGCGCCGCTCATGTTGCCGTTGAGCTTGGCGAAGGCGATCACGGAGCCGGTGAAGGTGATCGCGCCGATGGCCGTGCCGAGCGAGAGCTCGATCAGCGACTGCATCTTAATGCCGCGCTCAGCGCCGGCGATGCCGAGCGGCAGCGCGATATCGAAGCTTTCTGGCGCGTAGAACGCAGCGGCGGCCACGGCTACGGCGGCGAGGCCGACGAGCGAGTGGAACGCCGCCACAAGCTGCGGCATCGCCGTCATCTTGATGGAGCGCGCGATCATCGCACCGACGCCGCCGCCGATCGCGATGGCGACGGCGATGATCATCCACGTCGTCCCGTCCGGCGCGACCAGCCACAGCGTCGTGCCGATGGCGATGGCCATGCCGAGCATGCCGAACCTATTTCCTTGGCGGCTGGTCTCGGGACTGGAAAGACCGCGCAGCGCCAGGATGAAGAGCACCCCGGAGACGAGATACAAGAGCGCGGCAAGATCAGCGTTCATGAAAGCCCCTTATCGCCCGTGACGGCGCCAGCGTGTCCAGCCTGAGATGAGTGTCGCCGCCGGCGCGGCGAAGAAAATGAGTGCAGCGACCCAAACGGGCCAGCCCTCCTGCGTCGCGCCGAGAAAGGCGAGCACGTTGCCGATGACGGGCACGAACGCGAGGAAAAAGCCGATGAGCGACGACAACCACACGTTCGGGATGGCGTTCGCGTGGATCCACTCGATCACGTAATTGATCTGCAGCACACAGAGCGCCACCCAGATGAAAGCGATCAAGCAGCCCAGGCCCGCGAGGCGCTTCACGTGAATTTCGAAGCGCCGCATGTCCTCGCGGGCGCGCGTGCGGTCGAAGGTGTGGGGCGAGACCGGCGTATCTTCGCCAAGATTGGAGAGCGCGCGCTGCGCGGCCTGACGCAGTTCGTCGTCGTTGACGGCGCCCTCTTCGCGTTCCTCGGCCACCTGCGCTTCGAACGCTTCGACGTGCGGCTGGAAACTGGCGATGGCGGGCGGAATGGCGGCGCGCGAATTCTGCCACGCTTCGATGAAGCGCCGCATGAACGCCTCTGCGGAGAGGCGTCCATCGAGATAAGCTTCGATGAGGGCGCGCCAGTCGGCGGAGGTCATCGCGCGGCCCCTGCTCGGCCGGGATGGCTCACTTGCGCTCTTTCTTCTTGTACATGGCAAGCATGCGCTGGGTGACGAGAAAGCCGCCGAAGATGTTCACGGCGGCGAGCCCGGCGGCGAGCCCGCCCGCGCCCTTGGCGACCCAACCGCCGTCTGCGTCAGCGCCCGCGGCGGCCGCGATCAACGCACCGACGATGATGACGGAGGAGATGGCGTTGGTGACGGCCATGAGCGGCGTGTGCAGCGCCGGCGTCACGGACCAGACCACGTAATAGCCGACGAAAATCGCCAGCACGAAAATGGCGAGATAAAAGACGAACGGATCGACAGCTTCCATGATCCCTCGCGGACTCAAAGCGCGCCAGGACTAAAGCTGCGCTTGGCCTGCCGGGTCAACAGAAACGGGTTGGTTCGCGCTTATGCGCCGCCGAAACGTTCGCGGCAGGCGTTGGCGGCCGCTTCCCGCTCGGCGCGCGGCTGTTCGGACCAGAAGGCGCGCGCGGCGCTCGCGGCGTAGCGCCCAGTCATGCCTTCGACGCCCGGCTCGGTGTTGAGCCGCGCCAGGATGCGCGTCAGCACGTCGGACCATTCTCCGCTCGCGCCGCGCGGGTGCGTGAGCACGTCGAGATCGCCGACAGCCGCGACCGCGCCGGCGCACGCGCTGAGGTCCTGCGCCAGGCTGGCGCTGGGGCTTTGCGCGCCGGCAGGCGCTGCCGTCAGCGCGGAGAGAACCAAAGCGGCGGCAAGACAGCGTCGGAACAAGGATCACCTCGCCCAAACAGGAAGGCTTCTCCTAGCGGCGCGTTTTGGCGCTGCCCAGACCTGGCTGCATTTCAAGGCTGCAAGGATCAGGTGGTTTCGAACGTTGCGTCGGCGCGGACGATGAGGCCGGCGGGGTCCAGCTCGTGGGTCTCGGCCATGCGCTCGCCGCGGTGCGTGCTGAACAGCAGCGTGTGCCCGCGCGCGCCGACGAATAGGCCTTCCGGCTTGAAGGTGAGATTCGGCGCGCGCTCAAGTGCGCGCTCGACGTAGGCGCGCAGCATCACCTTGCCGACAATGATGCCGTCCGGCGCAAAGCCGAGTGCGGCGATGTAGGGTGACGAAAATTCGATGTCATCCGCGTAGAGCGCGCAGATCGCGTTAACGTCGCGCTTGCTCCAGGCTTCGTAATAGCGGCGGGCGAAATCCTGGTCGTTCATGCGGCGCTCTTGGGCGCGAAGTGTGGATGAACGAGCGCGCCGCCGCGCGTCAGCATCGCGCCTTGGATGATCTCGTCGTCCCAGGCCGGTGCGTACGCCTTGGAGTCCTTATCCGTGAGCAGAGGCAAGAGCGCGAGCAGGTTGCGCGCGTAGAGCGACGACGCATCCGCGGGCAAACGGGCCGGCAGGTTGGAGAACCCCATGATCTTCACGCCGCCAACGTCCACGACCTGATCGGGTTTCGAGAGCGGGCAATTGCCGCCCTGCGCCACGGCCAGATCGATAATCACCGAACCCGGGCGCATGGATTTGGCCTGCGCTTCGGTGACCAGCACCGGGGCGGCGCGTCCGGGGATCAGCGCGGTGGTGATCACCACGTCCTGCTTGGCGATGTGCTCGGTGACGAGCTGCGCTTGCTTGGCCTGATATTCCGCGCTCATTTGCTTGGCGTAGCCGGCGGCGGTTTCGGCCTGCTTGAATTCATCGTCTTCTACGGCGACGAACTTCGCGCCGAGTGAGGCCACTTGCTCTTTCGTGGCCGGACGAACGTCCGTGGCGGTGACCACCGCACCGAGGCGGCGCGCGGTCGCGATGGCCTGCAGACCGGCGACGCCGACCCCCATGATGAACACCTTGGCCGCGGCGATTGTCCCGGCCGCCGTCATCATCATCGGGAAGGCGCGGCCGTAGAGCGTGGCCGCCTCGATCACAGAGCGGTAGCCGGCAAGGTTCGCTTGCGATGAGAGCGCGTCCATAGACTGGGCGCGGCTGATGCGCGGGATGAACTCCATCGCCAGCGCTTCGACCTTCGCTTTCGCCAGCGCGTCGAGCGCGGCTTTGTCGCCGTAAGGCTCGAGCAGGGCGGCAAAGCCGGCGCCCGGCCTCATCGCGCCGATCTCGGCGTCCGTCGGGCGGCGCACTTTGACGACGAGATCCGCCGCCCCGATCCCGCCGTCGGCAGCGACCTCAGCGCCGGCCGCCTTGTACAAATCGTCCGGATAACTGGCGCCGACGCCTGCGCCTGCCTGGATGGTCAGGGTATGGCCGAGGCCAATGGCCTTCTTCACGGTCTCCGGCACAGCCGCGACCCGCGTCTCTCCCGGCGCGCTCTCCTTGAGAACGGCGATCCGCACCCGATCAGCCCATCGCGCCGGCGATAGCGGGGATGATCAGACCGCCGAGGGCGAAGAGCACCCATTGCACGATCTGCGCGGCCCAATAGACGCCGGACATGCGAAACAGAACGCCGATGGCGATGCCGATGACCACATAGGCGGCGAAACCGGCCCAGAAGCCCGCACCGATCGCAAATCCGAGCGTCAGCAGCGCAACCATTTGCGCGATGTGTCCGCACGTCCAGACCGTCGCCATCAGGAACCCATGGAAGGTTTCCTTCTGGTCGCGAATATCCATCTGCCCCTGTGCGCTGGCCTGCGCCATTCCTGGTCTCCTCGCTGACTTTCGGGGCGGTTTAGACTGCGCCGCCTGGGCTCACAAGCGGGCCGGGCGTCGCGGGGGCCCTTAGCGCGGGGCGCCCATGCGCATATTGGGGTCTGTCACCGAGAGGAACGCCACGCCCTCGCCCTCGAACCGGGCGGCCGTCAGCGTGCCGGAAGCGTAGGCGCCGGTATCCACAGCGATGCGGCGCTGGTCGATGTAGGGACGGTCCACGGGGGTGTGGCCATGCACGACGCGGTGCGAGAAACGCCGCTTGCTGGCGATAAAGCGGTCGCGGATCCAGTAGAGATCCTCGTCCGTCTGCTCTTCGAGCGTGCGCGCTGCATCGACGCCCGCATGCACGAAGGCATAGTCGCCGTAGGCGACGTAACGTTCGAGGCCGTTCAGGAAATCGAGGTGCGCTTGCGGCACGCGAGCCTTCAAGGCGGCGGCGACGCCGAGCCAATCGTCGTCTTCAGCGGCCACCGACGGCGGAGGCTGCACGCCGTAAGAGACAAGCGTCTCGGCGCCGCCTTGCAGCACCCAGGCGCGGTTCTCCAGCGGCGAATCCATAAACTCGAGCATCGACTGCTCGTGATTGCCTTTAAGGCAGTGGCGCCGGTAGCCGTGCGGCCTGCCCTGCAGCAACAGATCGATCACCGCCGGACTGTTCGGTCCGCGATCGACGTAGTCGCCAAGGAACACAACGATCGGCTCGCCGCCGTCGCGGTGTTCCGTTTCGGCGCGTTCCTCCAGAAGGGCGATCATCTCGGTTAACAGGTCGGCGCGGCCATGGATGTCGCCGACGGCGAAGCCGACGCGGCCGTCCAGAAATCGGGCGGCAGGCGGCGGCGCGCGCTCGAACATCCGCAACAATGCCATAGGATTTGGCATATGCCCGGGGGCAAACACTGGCAACGCGGTTCCCTTCCCGGCATGTGAAGCGCGGAGCGCTCCTTGCAGGAACGATGCTGAGCCGAAGATGAACGAAAGCACGGCTACACCTCTGGTTTCGGTCATCATGGCCAACCTGAACGGCGCGGCGCACATCGCCGAGGCCGTGCGCTCGGTGCTGCAGCAAACCGAGCGCTCGCTTGAGCTGATCGTCAGCGACGATGGATCGAGCGACGCTTCGCTCGAAATCGCGCGGGCGGCTGCGCGCGACGATCCGCGTCTGGTTCTCCTCAAGAGCGAACGCACGCGCACCGGCCCCGCCGCCGCGCGCAACCGGGCGCTGGCGATCGCCCGCGGGCGCTGGATCGGCGCCGTCGACAACGACGATGTCATTCATCCTGAGCGATTGGAGCGGCTTATCCGCACCGCGGAAGCGGACGGGGCCGATATCGCCGCCGATGACTTACTGGTGTTCTATGAAGACGGTTCGCGCGCGCCACATGCGCATCTGCGCGGCGCCATGGCGCGCGCCCCGCACTGGATCAGCGCTGCGGAGTATGAGCGCAGCAATCGATTGCTGCGCGGCCGGCGCGCGCTCGGGTATCTGAAGCCTGTGTTCCGACGCTCTCTCGGCGCCGTTTACGATGAGACGCTGCGGATCGGCGAGGACTCCGATCTCATTCTACGCCTGTTGGTGACCGGCGCGCGCATGCGCACCTATCCAGAGCTTGGCTATCTCTATCGCAAACATGCGCATTCGATTTCGCACCGGCTGGACGCGGCCTCAATCGCGGCGATGGACGCGGCCTATGCCCGGATCGATGCGGGCGGCGACGTCGCGCTGGCGGAAGAGATCAGAATTGGCGCGGCCGCCAGAGGCGATGCGCTGGCGTTCACTGAATTGGTGGCCGCGATCAAATCGCGCAACCTAGGGGACGCCCTTGCAATCGCCGCCAGACGGCCGAGCGCACTGCGCCTGCTGAAAGATCCCATCGCAGCGCGGCTGCCGAAGGCGCGGGCGCCGGGCCCCCCGACCGAGCAGGCGCGGATCACGGTGCTGTCGCGTCAACGCGTTGTCGGCGCGACGAATGGAAGTTCGGCCTATTTGCTGGCGCTCGCGAAATTGCTGAAAGAAGCGGGTTATGGGGTGGACTATATCGGCGCATCGCCGGCGATTTTCGGCCGATGGGCGCTGCTGCGGCTGAAGCCGGAAACCGCTGTGTTTGACCGCTATCTGGTGCGTGGCGGCGTGCGTGTCGGCGGGCTCGTGCTCGCCAAATCATGGCGCGTTTGGGCTGCGTCCGCCGGAGCTGTTTTCGGGGCCGCGCTGGGCAAGCTCGGGCTGCCGGCGCGGTGGTCGAAGCCCGCACCGCCCGCGCAGAACGCGCCGGCGACGCGCGCCGACCAACTCTTCATTGCGCGCCACGCAGCGCCGGGCGCGCGCGCTGTAGTGTGCGACTACGGGTGGCTGACGCCGCTGGCGCCTTACGCGCTCGCCCTGCAAGCGCGGCGGTTCGTCGTCATGCATGACCTGATGTCGGCGCGTGTCCGCGATGCGGCCAAAGCAGACGAGGCCTATGAGCTTTCCGCCGAGCAGGAGTTTCGGCTGCTGGCGCAGGCCGACGTGGTGGTCGCCATACAGGACGAGGAGGCGAACGCGGTGCGCGCCGCGCTGCCCGGCGTCGATGTCGTCGTCGCGCCACACGCTGCGGACATCGCCCCCGCCGCCCAAGCGGGCGAGGACGATGCGCTCCTGTTCGTGGGCAGCAACACGCCGCCCAACGTCACCGCCCTGGAGCGCTTCTTCGCCGACACCTGGCCGCTGATCCGGGCGCGCCGGCCGGACGCGAAGCTGGTCGTCGCCGGTTCGGTCAATCGCGCCTTCGGCGGTGCTCCGGATGGCGTCAGGTTCGCGGGCGTCGTTCCCGATCTGGGACCGCTTTATCGCAACGCGGGCCTGGTCATCTCTCCGCTGGTCACGGGCTCGGGACTGAAGATCAAGCTGATCGAAGCGATGGCCGCAGGCAAAGCCGTGCTCGGGACAAACATTACAGCCCAAGGCGTTCACCATCTCGTCGCTGACGCCGTCGTCATCGAAGAC
>JAEWNX010000213.1 GCA_023461135.1 Pseudomonadota bacterium | reverse complement strand
ACGCCCCGGTGCTCGAAGAAGGCGCGACGACGTGCTGCTACGCCAAGTCGGAAAAATCCTGGATCAACGATCCGCAGGGCGTGGCCTGGGAGACGTTCCACACCACCGGTGAGTCCACGACCTATGGCGGCGGCGTTGAAAGCGCCGCGCCCGAGTCGCACGCCTCGACCAAACCGCCCGTCTGCTGCGGCCCGCGTGAACTCGAGTCAGTCGTATGACCGGGCATCGCCCCTACAACGTGCTGTTTCTCTGCATCGGAAACTCCGCACGCTCCGTGATGGCGGAAGCCATCCTGCAGCGCTTCGGGCAGGGCAAGTTCAACGCATACTCAGCCGGCTCCATGCCGAAGGGCGAAGTGCATCCCGAAACACTCGCGCTGCTGCGCCGTCTCAACTACGACGTCACGGGTTTCCGCTCCAAAAGCTGGGACGTGTTCGCCGCGCCCGACGCGCCGAAACTCGATTTCGTCTTCACCGTTTGTGACAACGCGGCGGGCGAAGTGTGTCCGGCTTGGCCCGGTCAGCCCATGACCGCGCATTGGGGCGTGCCCGATCCCGCCGCCGCAACGGGCTCGCCGGTCGAGATCGCCAAGGCGTTCGCCAACGCGTACGGCGCTCTGCAGAACCGCATCGCGATTTTCGTGAACCTTCCGTTTGCGGGTCTCGACCGGCTCTCGCTGCAATCGCGTCTCGACGCCATCGGCAGCACGCCGGATGCGGACGGCAATGTTGCATGACATCGAAAGAGGGCGCGCCGCGCGCTGACTCTCTTTCCGGCGTCCGCGCCGCGAGCGGCCTGCCGCAGCGGCTCGGCGCCGAATTCCTGGGCTCGCTTCTGCTCGCCGGCGTCGTCATCGGCTCCGGCATTCTCGGCGAGCGCCTCGCCGGCGGAAACGACGCCATCGCGCTCCTCGCCAACACCGGCGCGACCGCCGCCATCCTCTACGTCCTCGTCACCGCGTTCGCGCCGATCTCCGGCGCGCACTTCAATCCAGCCGTGACTTTGGCGATGGTGCTCCGCCGCGCCTTGAAGCCGGCCGACGGCGCGCTTTACGCCGCCGCGCAAATCGCCGGCTGCATTGCCGGCGCGCTGCTGGCGCACGCCATGTTCGAGCTGTCGCTGCTGCAGCAGGGGACGCAAGAGCGCAGCGGCCTGGCGCAAGGCCTCTCCGAAGCCGTCGCCGCGTTTGCGCTTGTGCTGACGATCCTGCTCGTCTCCCGCGCCCGCGCCGACGCTCTCGCCGCCGCCGTCGCGCTCGTCATCGCCGCCGGCTATTGGTGGACCGCCTCCACCTCCTTCGCCAACCCCGCCATCACCATCGCCCGCGCAATGAGCGACACCTTCGCCGGCATCCGCATGGCCGACGCGCCGGTGTTTATCGGCGCGCAGGTGGTGGGGGCGGTGACCGCGCTAGGCGCGGCGAGATTGGTCGCGCTTCCTGTTCAACAGGGAGCCGTGAGAGACCGCTAAGATTGGATGGCGACGCGTCGAAGTCCCAAGCGGTCCGTCAAGCGCAGCGACTAAATTGCCGACTCGTTGACCTGTCGGTATGGTGAGCGCCTAGTTTGCGATTGGGCGATGGATTTCGACGAGTATCAAAGGAAGGCGGACGATACCCGCATCACCAGCGACGATGAGGTATTTTCGCTCGGCCTGATCGGGGAAGTGGGAAGCATCGCGTCAGCGATGAAGAAGGCGAGGCGCGCTCGCCGAAGCTCCGCGAAGGTCGCGACATATCGATTGGAGCTCACCGAAGAACTCGGTGATGCGCTGTGGTATCTCACAGCGATCGCGACTACCCACGGAATCTCCACGGAAACCGTCGCGACCCAGAACCTCGCAAAGGTCAACGACTTTTTCGGAACGAGAACTCCCGGCTTGTTTGATGAAGTCGAGGCCGACGAGAGCAAGTTGCCCAGCAAGATGAACGTCTTGATGACGCTGCAGGAGGATGGACGCGTTCAGATTGAAGTGAATGGAACGGCCGCAGGCGACCCGCTCGATAGCTCATCTCCCGTGGAGGACAATTACAAATACCACGATGTAATTCACTTTGCATTCGCGGCGAAGCTTGGGTGGTCACCGGTCTTGAGGGATTTGCTTAGTCCGAAGCGCAAACGCAAACTCTCGGATGGGCGTAACTCACCTGAAGACGGTGCTCGCGCTCGAATTATCGAGGAAGCCATTGCTGCCATTCTCTTTGCGCAGGCGCCCACTCTTAATTGGTACGAGACAGCGGATGACGTGCCGCTACGGACGCTCGAGCTAATCAAGCGCGTAACGGCTGACTACGAAGTACGAGTCCGGACCGTGCCTGAGTGGCAAAACGCGATATGCACGGCATTCTCAACTTTCCGAGCCGTTGAGGATAAGCGGGCCGCAAGGTTGCAGGTGGATCTCGAAGCCAAGTCGATAGTGGTGGTTTCAACAACATGACCATCACCGTGCAAGGTGCGGACGCATTTGAAGCTTGGCGAAATGCGTCCACACAGGTGCTGAGCGCTTCCGGCGGAGCACTTCCATGCGTGTCACGACGATCGACGACGCCGCTGCAGAAGACAAGACTTGGTTTGCCCACTACGACGGTCGGCGACCGTCTGGGTTCGAGAAGCTTAGCTCCGTTGTTGAGGTCTTAGCGCCACGTGTGTTGCTGGACCAAACCATAGGTCGCCAGACGCGATACGAACGTGCTTGGCGCACGTTCGATCGGTTCCGTACGGGCGGTCGTCGCCTGAGCGGATGGCACGATACGTATTTTGAGCGCCTTACACGAGCAGCATCAGGAAACCGCCTGGAGTCCCTGGTCGATGCTCTGCATAGGTGGGGAACGAATCCAACCGCCGCCCTGTATGCGCACATTGAGGGAGGTGACTCGCAGTCACTGCGTACACGCGGCTCGCCGTGTCTGCAGTACATTCAATTCGGTGTTTACAACGGAGTTATCAATCTGACGGGGCTCTACCGCTCGCATGACTTTGAACGAAAGGCGCTTGGCAATTTTGTGGGCCTCACCCGCCTTTTGAGATTCGCGGCCGCTGAAACAAGCCGAACCGTTGGAATAGTCCGGTGCGTTTCGCTGCATGCTCACTGTACCAACAAGTCGAATCTGGCGAATCTCGTGTCGTGACTGAGAACCGCGAGACGGCCTTTGCGGCGCTAGTCGATACTGCGACCGCTTGCCGCCTTTGTCCCCGCATGGAGCATGTTCGCCGTGTGTTGGGCTGGGGCAACGGCTCTCTCGCGCCGCGGATCATGTTCGTTGGTGAAGCACCAGGACGGCTCGGTGCTGAGCAGACGGGACTGCCGTTTCACGGCGACGTTGCGGGAAACAACTTTGAGCGGCTGCTTTCCGCGAGCGGTTTATCGAGAAACGACGCGTTTGTCACCAACGCCGTGCTTTGCAATCCGCAAAAGGAAGACGGGACAAATGACACGCCAACTCGAGCGGAGATCGCGAACTGTTCCAAGCATTTGGAAGCGCAAATCAAGCTGCTCGATCCCAAGTTTGTTGCGCCGCTCGGCGCAAAAGCGCTTGCGGCGTTGGACTTGATTGAACCTCATGGCTTAGAACTCTCGGCGCATGTGCGGACGGCACGACTCTGGTTCAATCGGGTATTGGTCCCCCTGTACCATCCGGGGCAACGTGCGATGGTCCATCGCAACTTTGCAAACCAACTTGCAGACTATTACTTTCTCTCGTCGCTACTTCGCCCTGCTCGAAGCACGGCCAAGTCGCGCGTTTCTGTAGAAGCACTCTCACTAGTTCGTTGGCTGCTGCGTGCTAAAGGTCCGACAAGCCTATTCGCGCTCCACAAGCTTCTATTTCTGACCGAGGTTGAGGCTGTCGCTTCCTCAGGAAAGCGAATGACGACTCTATACTTTATTCGTCAGAAAGATGGACCGTATTGCACCGATTTGGCTTCGCTTGCTCGGCAGCGTGGGCCGCAGGTCGAGAGCTTTATTTCTCATGGCAAGGTCTGGATTCGTGAGAGCGCACGTGCATCTGACCTCTTTGAACAAGACGAGGAAATTAGCCTTCCACACGAGATCGAAGTAGCGCTGCGTCGCACCGTGGAAACTTTGGGGTCCCTGACGGACGCGCAGCTTAAGCAACGCTCTTACCGATCGGTGCCGATGCGCCGAATGTTGAGACTAGAACGAGACGGCGTCGGTTGCCTCAATCGACCGTTGCTGACGGATCAGGATGTTATGGAGATGTCCGCCAAGGCTGCCGCCTGAGACGTTGAGTTTGAAGGCAAAAAAATTTCCGAAAATCTATCCCACACCTCCAAACCCGCCCCATAATGCGTCCATCGCTCCGCTGGAGGGCAGTTGGCCAATGTTCACCCAATGCGACGAGCGATGTGATCGAGCGTGACCGCCTCCGGCCTAGTCCGGGGTAAGGCGAGAAGCCCGCCGAATATAAAAAGGCGGGAAGAAAAACCGGGGACTCGTGTCGAACGCGCGAACCCGCACGCCGTCGGCCGAGCCGCCTCCGAGAGTGAAATAGCTCCCGCGACGGCGCCGGCGGAAATCGATCACGGGGCGCGGTGGACCCGCGTCTTTTTCGCGTCGCGCAAGCGGCGCATGCCAGGCGCAGTC
>JAEWNX010000212.1 GCA_023461135.1 Pseudomonadota bacterium | reverse complement strand
GCGTAATAGAGCCAACGATCGCGCGCCTGCGCATTTGGCGCGGGCGGACGCGGCGCGATGGTGACGGGGAGCTGGAAGCCGTAGCGGCCCCATTCCGCGCGTTCACGGATGATGCACGGCCGGTTCTGAATCTCGGGGCGCTCTGCGCTGGCGCCGTGCGCGAACGCGGCCCAAAAGACTGCCGCGCGATCGTGGCGCGACAGGCCAACGGAACTCAGCCGCTCACGCAATGTGCTGCACACGCGATCGAACTCGGCCTCCGGCGTGATGCGCTCCTGGAAGGTGGCGACATAATCGCGGAGGAGTTCGTCGCTGCGTACATAGGCCGCCGGGCTGATGCCGGGCGCCACACGGCCGTCGATCCAGATGCGGTCCGAATCCTGCACGCTGTCGACGTGATAGTCGGGCAAGCGCTGACCGGGCTGGCCGGGGAGCAAATCGCTCGTGAACAGCGAGGGCCGGCGGCGCAGTTCGACGACGAGCATGCCCTTGGGCCGATCCGTGCCGCGCGGGTTCAATTGAAATTGATAGTCGAGCCGGTTTTGGTCGCCGTCGAAACTGAGGTCGACGCGGTTCTCGGTCGTGACTTCCGTGTTGCCTGGCGAGCGCAACGTTGACTCGATTTGCGCAAGGTTGCTCGCGAGGCTTTGCGAAACGGAATTGTTCACGACAAAGCCATGACCGCCGAGCGCCGCTGACGCGTTGATCACAGGCCGCAGCGAAGCGACCAGCGAGCCCACATTCTGATTGCTGAACACGACGCGGAACGTGGTCGAGATGTTCAGGCCGCGGGAGATGAGGAGATTTGCCTGCAAATCCCGGTTGGCGAACTCTTGTTGTTCGCTGAATTGGAGGCTGCGCCGGCCGTCATACTGGTAGGCGGCGAGCGGCACGATCGCGAGCGGCACGCCGCGCGCGGGATCGGCGCCATCGACGTGATCCCCGCCCACGGCGCGGATGTCCAGCAGCACGACCGCAGACGTGACACGCGCGCCGCCCGTGCGTTGCAGCAGGCCCTGCAACCACGTGCCCTGCAGATCGCGTTCGCGCACGACGTCTTCGACGCTCGCAGGCGGTGAGAACTCGATATGGACATAGCCGTAATCATGGTCGGTCATCGGCGCGGCGTTGACGCGCGTGGCGCAGCCTTGGCCGAAAACGCTGGTGATGACGCGGCCGGTGCATGCGGCGGGTTGCGCCAAGGCCGCGGATGAGCCAGCGATAATGGCCACAGCAAACGTGGCGCCGAGCCGCAAAAGACGCGCTACACCCATGACGTTTCCCCCTTGGGGAGAACGCTAGCCGTCAGCCTTGCGGCCCGCAATCGGAACATAATGGAAGGGCCGATTACACTGCAGTTGCGAAGGCGGGGCTATTCTTCGCCGTCGAGATCGATGTCCAGGATCGACATGGTCAAGACCTGGCCCTCATCCTCGTCGGCGGAGATGGTGCCGACGAATTCATCGTGCACGTAGACTTCGGCGCTATCGGTCTTGCGCGGCCGCGCGCGCACGTCGAGGTCGGCCGCGTGGAGCTTCTGGCGCAGCAGCATTTGCAGACGAGACCGCTCCGCATCGTCGATGGGCGCGTCCTTCTTCGAACCGGCCTTGCGCGGCAGCGTGAGGCTGATGGCGTAGCTCAGTTCGCCCTCTTCGTCGTCGCGCAGCAGACCCGCCACGCGATCGCCGTCGACGAGCACGTCGGCTTCATCGGCGCTCGTCGACACCACCGAAATGGTGGGCGAACCGAGCAGCTTGGACAGATATGCGCCGAGGCGCGTGCATTCGGTGGCGTTCAAGACCGGCTCCTTCGAGGCGGAAGGTCGTTCCGGGAGCGCGCAAGGTCAAGCGCAGAAGGACGCGAGGCTAGTCGAAATCCCAGTGCGTCGCGTTCCGGCGCAGATGCCGGCCCACCAGGAAGGAGATGAGGCCCAGCGTTCCGAAACCGGCCATGACGGCCAAATAATCGTACATGCCGTCGGCGATGGCGTCGCTCAGCGAGAACGGCGTGAAAATCGCGATGGCGCCAACCGCCACGAACACCGCTGCGCCGGTCTTGATCAGCACGTCGCCAAAGAAATAGTTGCGGTCGATCTCGGCGCGCGGACGGCGTTGCGGCTTCGGGGCGGCGGCTTTGCGTTTGGCCATGCGGGCGACGTTAGCGGGATTCGCTGGCGCAAGGCGCCTCGCGAACGGCGCCGTTGGCTTCTCGTAACGATCTGGACTTTCCACCGGCGGCGGAACGAAACGCGCAGGCGACGGGCGCCTCACGCCCACCACTTCGTCGGCTTGGCGCGGAAGTTCGCGGCCTTCTCCAGCGCGGCGCTGACGGCGAACACGCTTTCTTCGTCGAGCGCCTTGCCGATCACTTGCAGGCCGAGCGGCAGGCCTTGCTTGTCCAGCGCGGCCGGCAGCGCGAGCGCTGGGAGCCCTGTAAGGTTCGCCGTGACGGTGAAGATGTCGTTTAGGTACATCGCCACCGGATCGTCGCCCTTTTCGCCAAGGCCGAACGCGGCCGAAGGCGTGGCGGGCGTGAGGATCGCGTCGACGTCCTTGAACGCCTCGCGGAAATCCTGCGCGATGCGCTGACGCACTTTTTGCGCGCGCAGATAATACGCATCGTAATAGCCGGCGCTCAGCACGTATGTGCCGATCAGGATGCGCCGCTGCACTTCGGCGCCGAAGCCGCGCGCGCGCGTGTCTTCATAGGTGCTGTTGAGGTCGCGCCCCTGCACGCGTGCGCCGTAACGCATGCCGTCGTAGCGCGCGAGATTGGAGGAGGCTTCCGCCGGCGCCACGATGTAATAGGCCGGCAGCGCGTACTTGGTGTGCTTGAGCGAGATCGGCTTGATGATGGCGCCGGCGTCCTTGACCCATTCCACGCCTTGTTGCCAAAGCGCCTCGATTTCGTCGGGCATCCCGTCCAGGCGATATTCTTTCGGCACGCCGATGGTCATCCCCTTGATGGAGCGCTGCGTTGCCGCGCGGAAATCCGGCAGCTTGTCCGGGAGCGAGGTGGAATCCTTCGGATCGTGCCCCGCCATCGATTGCAGCAGCATCGCGGCGTCTTCCACCGTCTTCGCGATCGGCCCGGCCTGATCGAGTGACGATGCGAACGCCACGATGCCCCAGCGCGAACAGCGGCCGTAGGTCGGCTTGATGCCGACCGTGCCGGTGAAGGCGGCGGGCTGACGGATCGAACCGCCCGTGTCCGTCGCCGTCGCGCCCAGGCACAGATCGGCGGCAACGGCAGAAGCCGAACCGCCGGACGATCCGCCGGGCGTGAGCTTGGTGTCTTCATTCCCGCGCCGCCATGGATTGACGACATTGCCGAACGCGCTCGTCTCGTTGGACGAGCCCATGGCGAACTCGTCCATGTTGAGCTTGCCCAACATGAGCGCGCCATCGTTGAAGAGATTGGCGCTGACGGTGCTTTCGTAGGTCGGCGTGAAATCGCCGAGGATGTTCGAGCACGCCGTCGTGCGCACGCCTTCGGTGCAGAAGAGATCCTTGATCCCGAGCGGCGCGCCTTCCAGCGGCCCGGCCTTGCCCGCGGCGCGCTTAGCGTCCGACGCTTTCGCGCGTTCGCGCGCAAGTTCTGGCGTCGTCACCACGAAGGCATTGAGCGCCGGATTGGCTTTTTCGATCGCGGCGATGAACGCGTCGGTGAGTTCGACGGAGGAAAACTGCTTCTTCTCCATGCCGTCGAGCGCGTTGGCGAGCGTGAGGGAGGTGAGATCGGTCAAGCCGCCAAGTCCTTCATATAGAATGTCGTCCACGCGATCGGCGGATAATCGAGCACCGCGTCGCAAGTCCTGAATGCGCCGCGCTCATAGACGCGCCGCGCCGCATCGAAATTCGAGCCGGTTTCCAAGACGAGCCGGGTGAAGCCCTCTACGCGCGCCAGCGCTTCGATGTGCGCTAGGATCGCCTCGCCGATGCGCTTGCCGCGCGCTCCCGGACGCACGAACATCCGCTTAACTTCGCCGACGCCGTTCGCGTGACGCCGCAGCGCGCCCATGCCGAGCGCGGCGCCGCTCTCATCGCGCGCGACGAATAACGTCGTGTCCGGCTGCGCCATCTGCTCCACCGTCATGTGATGGCGATACTCAGCCGGCGTCAGCCCGAACGTGAATTCATTCAACGCCGCCACCAGGGCGCGCACGTCGTCCGAGAGCGGAGACTCGATGGCGATCGTGAAGCTCACTCCACCACCTTCGGCACGACGAAGAAGCCATCCTCCGTCTTCGGCGCGTTCGCGAGCACGCGCTGGGGATTGTCGCCATCGGTGACGACATCCTCGCGCATCGGCAACGACAGGCCCTCCACAGCGCTCGTCATCGGCTCGACGCCCTCGATGTCGACCTCGTTGAGCTGTTCGATCCAGGCCATGATGCCATTGAGCTCGGCGGCCATGGGCTTCACGCGCTCGTCCGGCAACGCCAGGCGCGCGAGCTTGGCGACTTTGCGGACGGTTTTTTCGTCGATGGACATGGCGCGGGGCTTATAGGCGACGCAGCAGGCGTTCAAGAGCCCGCCGCGTTGCAGGTCCCCGTCCAGGTGCTAACGCCACTGGAATCGGCTTGGCGGAGCCGGAAAGTCTGCAAATCGCGCGCGATCTCCAGCTCGGCGCTGTAGTTTGTGCGATCGTCCGTCCGCATGATCGCCGTCCAGCCCGGCGCCCGGGTCAGCGTCGGTTCGAAACGTGCGTCCTCACAGCCGGTGGCGATGCAGAACCGTCCCGCGCCGCCGCGATCGGGCACGCCGAGGGAGATGTGCAGCGTCATGGTCTCGCGGTCGCCCCGGGTCATGTCGCTCGCGTTGCAGCTGAGGTCATGCCCCAAGGCAAAAGCCAGATTGGGATCAGGCGAGTCACTCGCCGGCGCGACGGCGCAAGCGGCAAGGCCGGCCAGCGCTGCGATCAAGAAGGCTCGTTTCATTCGCCTATTGAAGAC
>JAEWNX010000211.1 GCA_023461135.1 Pseudomonadota bacterium | reverse complement strand
GGCCCGACACGCGCGGCAGGCGCTGTCGCTGCGCTGGTGGGTTTCGTGTCGCCGGTGCGCGTGGCGCGGGGCGTCATGGAAAAGACACCGCACATCCTGCTGGCGGGCGATGGCGCGGCGCAGTTTGCGGAAGACCAGGGTTTCGAGCGCGTCGGCGATCCGGCGACGTACTACACGCCCGCGGCGAGCGGGCTCACGTCCGTGCAGGCGAACATGGGCACGATCGGCGCGGTTGCGCGCGATGCGAGCGGGCGGCTGGCGGCCGCGACGTCGACGGCGGGCATCCGTGGCAAGATGCATGGCCGTGTCGGCGACACGCCCATCATCGGCGCGGGCTGCTGGGCCGACGAGCGCGCGGCGGTCTCGTGCACGGGGCTCGGCGAGTACTTCATGCGCACGAATGCCGCAGCGGACGTGTCGGCGCGTATCGCGTACGCGCGACAGAACCTCGCGGAGGCGACAAGCGGCGTGATCGATGAAGTTGGCCGGCTTGGCGGCCAAGGCGGGCTCATCAGCGTGGACGCCGCCGGCGCCATCGCGGCGCCCTTCAACACGCAAGGCATGAAACGGGGACTGGCCTCATCTTCGGGGCTGCGTGACGTGAAAACCTTCAGGTGATCGCATGAAAAAGATTCTTGCTCTTACAGCTCTCGTCGTTCTGGCCGCATGCAGCACGTCAACGCCGGGCGGACCGCGCGTCGATTGGCGCTGCGAGGGCGGCGCGGCGTTCTCGATGCGGCTGGACTCCGATGGCAATGCCATCGTCTTCGCGGGCGGCCAGACCTACACACTGCCGGGCGTGCCGGCCGGCTCGGGCACGCGCTACACAAACGGCACGGTCGAATATTGGGAGCACGGCGGCGAAGCCATGCTCAACGGCGCGCAAGGCGGGCCGTACGCGAACTGCCGCCGGAGCTGAACCTAGAATGAGGTGGGCTGCGATGAAGACACTTGTGGCGGCGGCGGCGATCTTGGCGCTTGCCGCGTGCGCTAGCACGGGCGGAAACGCTGAAGGCGAGCGGACGAACTGGCGCTGCGCGGGCGACAAGGACTTCAGCCTGCGCCGCGTTTCGAATGGCGTGGAAATTTTCGCGGCGGGCCAGACGCATCGGCTCGATCCTGTCGCGGGTGCGGAGGGCCAGTACACGAACGGGACGGTGAGCTATGCCGAGACGGGCGGGAGCGCGACGCTGACGGGCGTGTTTGGCGGACCATACGAGAACTGCCAGCGCAAACGCAGCGACTGGTGGTTCGATCTCTGGTGATGCGCGGGTTTTTCGGCATTGGCGCTGAGGAAATTTCCAAGCCGATGAATCTCGGCGCGCTGATGCGTACGGCGCACGCGTTCGGGGCCAGCTTCTTCTTTACGGTCAATGCGCATCCGAAGGTGCGCGAGGCGTATAACAGCGATACGTCGCGCAGCTTCGATCACATGCCGTATTACGCGTGGAACACGCTGGAAGAGTTGCGCTTGCCGCGGGGCTGCGCGCTGGTCGGTGTGGAGCTGACCGACGAGGCGGTGGAGCTGCCGCGATTCCAGCATCCGCAGGCGGCCGCGTACGTGCTGGGGCGTGAGCGCGGCTCGCTGTCGCCGGCGCTGCTGGAGCGGTGCGCGCACGTGGTGAAGATCCCGACCAAGTTCTGCGTCAACGTGGGCTTGGCGGGCGCGATCGTGATGTACGACCGGCTCTTAGCGCACGGCGGCTATCCGGCGCGGCCGATCATGCCGGGCGGACCTGCGCCGGAGATGACAGAGGCGCCGAAACGCAAGGCGTAACGCCTTGCAGCCGCCACGAGCCGACCCCATAACCCGCCCCGTGACTGCCCTTCCCTCTCTCGTGGGTCTGACGCGCCAGGAACTGGCGGAGAAACTCGTCGCCGTTGGCGTCGAGCCCGCCAAGTCGCGCATGCGCGCCGAGCAGCTCTGGCGCTGGATCTACCATTACGGCGTGACCGATTTCGCGGCGATGACGAACGTCGCCAAGCAACTGCGCGCGACTTTGGCGCAGCACTACACGCTGGCGCGGCCGGAGATCGTGACGGCGCAGGTAAGCCAGGACGGCACACGCAAGTGGCTGATCCGGTTTGGGCCCGGCGTCGAAGGCGAGTGCGTGTTCATTCCGGACGTCGGGCGGTCGGGCGCGCTGTGCGTGTCGAGCCAGGTTGGCTGCACGCTCAACTGCACGTTCTGCCACACCGGCACGCAGAAGCTGGTGCGCAATCTCTCGGCGGCGGAGATTGTGGCGCAGGTGATGGTGGCGCGCGATGCATTGGGCGAATGGCCGACTCAAGAGCGCCCGCTCAATGATGGCGAGCGGCAACTTACGAACATCGTGTTCATGGGCATGGGCGAGCCGCTCTACAATTTGGACAATGTCGATGCGGCGATCAGCGTCGTTTCCGACGGAGACGGCATTTCCATCTCGCGCCGCCGCATCACCGTGTCGACGGCGGGCGTAGCGCCGAAGATCGCGGAACTGGGTGAGCGCACGGGCGCGATGCTGGCGATTTCGCTGCACGCGACCAACGACGAGCTGCGCAACCAGCTCGTGCCGATCAACAAGAAATACAATCTGGCAGAGCTGTTCGCGGCGATCCGTGCTTATCCTTCGCTGGGCAACGCCAAGCGCGTGACGTTCGAATACGTGATGCTGAAGGGCGTCAACGATTCGCTGCCGGAGGCCAAGGCGCTGGTGAAACTGCTGGCGGGCATTCCAGCGAAGATCAATCTGATTCCATTCAATCCCTGGCCGGGCGCGCCATACGAATGCTCGGATTGGGAAACGATCGAGAAGTTCGCCGAAGTGCTGAACCGCGCCGGCTATTCCTCGCCGATCCGTACGCCGCGCGGGCGCGACATTCTTGCGGCCTGCGGGCAGTTGCGCAGCGAAAGCGTGAAGCAGCGCGCCAGCGAGCGGGCCAAGGCGAGCGCGTGAGCGATACGCCGACGCTCACGGGGCCCGGCGTCGTTCTTCGTCCTCTTGTGCTTGCCGACGCACCTGCCATCTTCATCGCGCTCAGCGATCCAGATGTGAAACTTTATCGGCGCGATGCGGCGCACGCGGCTGTAGGCGAGACGCGCCGCTACATCGCCGACACGCTGGCGCGTTCGCGTGCGGCGTGGGCCGTTACGGAGGATGGCGGCGAGGCGCTCGGGCGGCTGGCGTTGCGCACGCCCGAGCCGGATGTGGGCGAGTTCGGCATTGTCATCCGCCGCGCGGCGCAGAGGCGCGGGCTGGGCCTGAAGGCGCTTGCGCTGGCGGAGGCGCACGCGTTCGACGATCTGGGGCTCGCGCGTCTCGTCGCCGATGTGGACGCGGAGAATGGGGCGTCGCTCGCTCTCTTCCGGCGCGCCGGTTTCGTGGATGAGAGGCTGATGCCCGCATATCGAACAACGAAGCTGGGATTGCGCGACAGCATTATTCTGGCAAAGGCGCGAGCCGGGCGATAGGTAAGCACATCAGACGCCGCATCGCGCGCCACCGTGCGGCGCCGGTGATTGTTCCACGAGAGCTCTAGCCGATGCAGCCACCCGTTCTGAGCGCGTCCGGCGTCGTCCTGCGCCCGCTTGACGTCGCGGATGCGCCGGCTCTGTTCGCGGCGCATGGCGACGCGGAGACGCACAGATATTGGTCGAGCCCGGCGCACGAGAGCGTTGCGCAGACAGCGCGCTACATCGAAGAAACGTTGGCCATGAAAGGCGCCCAGGCGTGGGCGATCACGGAAGGCGGCGGCGAGGCGCTGGGGCGCGTGGCTTTGTTCGAGCTGCGCGAGGGCGTTGGCGAGATCGGCATCGTCATGCGGCGCGACGCGACCGGGCGCGGGCTGGCGTCAAAGGCGCTGCAGCTCGTGGAGGACCACGCGTTCGGCGAGCGCGGCATGCACCGCC
Source organism: Pseudomonadota bacterium (assembly GCA_023461135.1). GTDB lineage: Bacteria > Pseudomonadota > Alphaproteobacteria > Caulobacterales > Aquidulcibacteraceae > Vitreimonas. Next base: position 3,004 of record JAEWNX010000211.1, on the reverse strand, counting down.
TGATGGCCGACATCGATCCGGAGAACAACGCGTCGATCTCGCTCTTCTTGCGCGCGGGTTTTCAGCGCGAAGGCCTGCTGCGCGGCAATTGGAAGACGCATCTGGGCGTCCGCGACAGCGTCATCATGGCCAAGCTGCGGGCGTAACGCGCTTACATCGCTTCGATGAAGGTCGGGGCGTTCAGGCCCGCGTGCGAACGCTCGCGCGCTTTGCGGGCGCGGATGTCCTGCACCATTTCCAGCGCGGTTTTCTTGAGCGGCGGCAACGCCGCGTCGCTTTCGCCGAGCGGGGTCACGCGATCGCCCCAGCGCACGAGGTGCGCGCAGACGGTGAGACCGGCGCCGAACGCGGGCATCAGCACGAGAGCGCCCGGTTTTACGCGGCCCTCCTCCAGGGCCTCGGCCAACGCGACAGGAACGGTGGCCGCGCTCATGTTGCCGTAGCGCTCGACAGTAAGCATCACTTTGTCCATCGGGACGCCGGTGCGGGAGACGACGGCGTCGATGATGCGCAGGTTCGCCTGGTGCGGCACGACGAGATCGATGTCCTCGGGGCCGACTCCGCATTTCTTCATCACGGCTTGGCTCGCCTGCACCATGCCTTGCACGGCGCGTTTGAAGATCTCCTGGCCGTCGAAATCCCACTCCGTGTCGCCGGACGTGACGTTGCGGTTGGTGTAGACCGTACCCATGCCGCGCACGCGCAGGGTCTGGCGCGCGTCGGCGAGGCAGCCGAGCTGTTCGCCGATCACGCCCTCTTGCTTGTCGCTGGCCTGCACGACGACTGCAGCGCATCCGTCGCCGAACAGAACGGCGACGTTGCGGTTGTCCCAATCCATGAAGGGCGAGATGATCTCGACGCCGATCACGATCGCGGTTTTCACGACGCCGGTGCGGATCATCGCGGTCGCCGTGCTCAAGCTGTAGAGGAAGCTGGTGCAGGCCGTGTTCACGTCCATCGACGCGGCGCGTGTAGCGCCGATCGCGGCTTGCACGCCGGACGCCGAATTCGGCACCTGCTCGTCGTTCGAACAGCTCCCGTAGACGATGAGATCGACATCGGCCGCATCGACGCCGGCGCAGGCGAGTGCGCGCTTGGCGGCGACGACGGCCATCTCGGTGGCCGAAACGTGAGAGACACGCCGCTCACGCATGCCGGTGCGCGAGACGATCCACTCGTCGTTGGTGTCGATAAAGGTGGAGAGATCGGTGTTGGTGAGCACAGCCGGCGGCATGCATTTGCCCCAGCCCGTGATCGCGGCGTACGTCATGTGCAATCCCCGCTTACCTTGCATGGGTAGCAAGTCAGCGGCGCGGCGTCACGCGCCGAAGGACGTGCTGGCTGACGGCGGACGCCGCCCTAGGCCCGCAGCATCATCTGGAACGGGGACGCAGGCTCGCGCGCGTCCGGCTCGCCGGTTTGCAGGTCTGCCGCCACGGCGAGGCGGAAGGTGGAGCCGCGTCCGGGCGCGCTCTCGACCGAGACGTCGCCGCCGAGCAGCCGCGCGAAATTGCGGGTGATGGCCAGGCCCAGGCCCGTGCCCTCGACATTGCGCGTGGCCGAGGCGTCCGCCTGCACGAAAGGCTGGAACAGGGCCTTGAGTTTGTCGGGGGCGATGCCAATGCCGGTGTCGCGGACATCGAACACCATGTCCCCGTCGATGCGGCGCGCCCGCACCGAGATGATGCCGCGACTGGTGAACTTCGCGGCGTTGGCCAGGAGATTGACCAGGCACTGGTGCAGTTTCAGCGTATCGGTGCGCGTCTCGCCCAGACCGTCGCGCGCGACGTCGACGGCGATGGTGTTGCCGTTCGCCTCCGCCAGCGGCCGAACCGCGTCCACCGCGCCGAGCACGAGTTCGCCCACGTTGTACGGCTCCGGCGCGATCTGCACCTGACCCGCTTCGATTCGAGACAGATCGAGAACCTCGTTGATCATCCTCAGCAGATGCTGCGCAGCACGCAGGACGCGCTCGTGGTCGGCGATATCTTCGGCGCGCGCGGCGAGCTCGGCGCCTTCGCGCATGATCTCGCTGTAACCGATGATGGCGTTCAAGGGCGTGCGCAGCTCGTGGCTCATGTTGGCGATGAACCGCGTTTTCGCCGCGCTCGCCTCCTCCGCGGCGCGGCGGGCGTCCTCCAAGTCGCGCGTGCGGTCCAGGACGCGGTCCTCGAGATGGGCGCGCTCACGCTCCAATTCCGTCATCGCCAGCGACAGGCGATTAGCGAGATCGCGTTCTTCGGCGGCGGTGCGGACGGCGTCGGCGCGCAGCCGGTCGCCCTCGATCAAGGCTTCGCGGAACGCCCGCACGGCGCGGCCGAGATCGCCGAACTCGTCGGTGCGGCCTTCGCCGGGCGCATCGACGGCGCGCTTGCCGTCCGCCAACGCGGCAAGCGCTTTGCGCACAACGGCCACGGAGCGCTGGATGCTGCCGCCTACCAGGGTCGACAGCGTCAGCATCAACAGCGCGGCGGCGGTGATGGCCAGGAGTGTGGTCGCAAGGCCGCGATAGCGCTCGCGGTCCAGCCGCGCGAACAGGGCCTCCTGATTGGCGGCCGTTTCGTTGCGCACGTGCTCGATGGCGGCGTCGATGCGGTCGTCCAAGACGGAGATGCGGTCGGCGTAGCCGATGACGCTGTCGCGCGATCGCTCAACGACGTTGGCCTCGTTCTCGGCGAGTAGGAATTCAAAGTCGACGATGCCCGATGCGATCGTCTGCTGCGCCTCGCGGTACTGAGGCTGCTGCAGCAGCGGGTCGGACACCCTGAACGTCTGGCGGAAGTCTTCGAGATTGCCGCGCGCGGCGTCCATGTATTCGACGGTGGGATTGGCGGCCATCCGGTACATGTCGCGCGTCAGCGACGTGAAATCCTTTTCCAGCGTGCTGGCGGTGTCATGCGCCCAGCCAAGCTCGCGGATGCGGCGCTGATCCAATTCGGCTCCCTGCGAGAGCATGGTCAGTGCGCCGGCCACGGCGCAGGCGACGCCGATCGAGGCCCAGCAC
>JAEWNX010000210.1 GCA_023461135.1 Pseudomonadota bacterium | reverse complement strand
CTCTATTGCCGAGGTGTTAACGGCCGGCGCGCGCGCCCGCGACAGCAACGCCGTCACGTTCCCGCAGACGTTGGACCACAACGCCCTGGCGCAGGAATTCCATCGCGCGCGAGAGCTGGTAGTCCTCTTCCGTGTTCCAGTCTTCCGGCGGTTGATCGTCCGGCATGTGGATCGCGCGACGTTGCGCGCCCGAGTCGTTATCGAGCGCATTCGGCAGATCCGCTTCGCTGACGCCGAGCCGTTGCAGACGAGCGACGTCTTCGGCGCTGATGCGGCGGGCGGCGACTTCCATGTCCGGCGTGATGCCCGCGCCTTGGATGGAGCGGCCGGCCGGCGTGTAGTAGCGCGCGGTGGTGAGTCGCAGCGCGCCGTCGCGGCCGCCTTGCAGCGGGATCACGGTCTGCACCGAGCCCTTGCCGAACGAGTCGGTGCCGACGACGAGCGCGCGGTTGCGGTCTTGCAGGGCGCCCGCCACGATTTCCGCCGCCGAGGCGCTCGCGCCGTTGATCAGCACGACAACCGGCACGCCGGCGAGATCGTCGCCGCGGCGGGCGTTGTAACGCTGCACGTCTTCGGGCTGACGGCCGCGCGTGGAGACGACTTCGCCGCCGTCGAGGAAAGCGTCGGACACTTCAATCGCCTGGTCGAGCAAGCCGCCGGGATTGTTGCGCAGATCGACGACGACGCCGCGCAGGCGTCCGCCCGTGTCGCGCTTCACCTGGCGGATCGCGTCGGCCAGCATGGCGCTGGTGCGCTCGTTGAAAGTGGAGATGCGGATGACGCCGATGTCGCCGCCTTCGACGCGCGCGGTCACGGCGCGCACGTTGATGATCTCGCGCGTCAGCGTCACGTCGAACGGATCGGTTCCCTCGCGCGCAACCGTCACTACGATCGAGCTGCCGGCCTGGCCGCGCATGCGTTGAACCGCTTCGTTGAGCGTGAGACCGACGATGGTTTCGCCGTTAATGGCGGTGAGGAAGTCGCCCGCCTGGATGCCGGCGCGCGCGGCAGGGGTGCCGTCGATCGGAGAGACGACGCGCACGACGCCGTCTTCGCTCGTCACTTCGATGCCGAGGCCGCCATATTCGCCGCGTGTCGTCGTCTGCATGTCGCGGTACTCGGCCGCGTCCATGTACGAGGAGTGTGGGTCCAGCGAAGCGAGCATGCCGTTGATGGCCGCTTCGATAGCCTCGCCTTCATCGATGTCGGTGACGTAGTCCTGCTCGACGCGCGCGAGCACGTCGGCGAACAATTCGAGCTGACGGTAGACGTCGCCCTGATCGCGATCGCCAGGCGCCGACCAAGCCAATGCGCCTACGCAGGCCGCCAAACCGGCCACCGGGGCCGCAATCCATGCTAAGCGCATCGTCTTCGCACTCCCCGACGCCCGAAGGCGTCTTGCGAACTCTTGAGGTCCGCCCTTGTTAACCAGCGCGAACACCTCGATCCGCAGCAAGTCCGCGTGCAGCTAGCCAGCGTCCTGGATCGATTGTCCGCCCCTCCCTGCGCACTTCTACATATAATTCCGGCGCCGGCATGTCCGAACTAGGCATTTCTCCTATCGGCTGCCCTGCGCGTACAGTTTCTCCGGCCTGCACTGTAATGGTTTCAAGACCGGTAAGCACCAGAACGTACCCCCCGTCGAGGTTGAGGATCAAGACTTGGCCGTAGCTGCGAAACAGCCCCGCGTAGGCGACTTCGCCGGCGGCGGGAGAAATGACCTGCGCTGACGAACGGGTTTGCAGCGTCACGCCCTGGGTAGCCGGTCCCTGGCCTTCGCGCGCGCCGTAGGCGCGGGCGATGCTGCCTTGCGCGGGCGCCAGCCAGGCTGCGGGAACCACGCCCGAGCCGGCGCCCGGACGGCGCGGCGTGGCGGCGGCGCGCTGGGCCAATTCCCGGAGATTTCGGGCTTCAGCGGCGAGGGTGCGCACGCGGCGCTCGGCCGCTGTCGCGTCGCTGGCAAGCTGCGTTTGCGCGGCGCGCCGGCGCGCGGCGAGCGTCACGAGTTCCGCGCGTTCGGCGTCGATCGCGGCCCGCGCGTCGGCCAGCACCTGGCGCTCTTCTGTAACGGCTGCTTCCAGACGTTGTGTCTCTCGTAGCGCCGTCGCGGCGCTGCTGTGAGCTGCGGAAAATTCAGCTGAAGCAGCGCGTGCAAAGATGCCCGCGCGCACGGCGCGACGGTCAACGCGGCGTTGCGAGAACGCTGCTGCGATAAGCGCCGACTCCAGTGAGTCGCGCGCCTGACTGCGCTGGGCGGTAAGCACGTGCAGTTGCTGGTGCAGCGCAGTGAGGCGTTCCTCCGCGGCGGTCGCGGCGGCTTCCGCTTCGGCGCGGCGTTGGCCCGACTCAACGAGGCGCTGGTCGAGCGCGCGCACTTCGCGGCGCGCGGCGGCGGCCAGCGTACGCAGACGCTCGGCGCGCGCGGTCTCGGCGCGCCGCTCACGGTCCGCTTGGGCCGCCGTGCGGTTGGTCTGAGCGTCCGCCGTTCCCAGGAAAGCCGCAAACGCCCCTGCCGCGCATGCGGCGAGGGCGCAGGCGCGAAGTGCGCCAGCCATGTCCACCTACCCATCTTCATTGGTCGCATTCCCGGGCGGCGAACCGGTGCCCACTTCGCCTGGAATGCGACGCCGAGATCTTCAGTCCCGGTGGTAGGGATTTCCGCACAAAATAGTCAGAGCCCGGTAAATCTGCTCGGCAATCATCACTCTTACGAGGCGATGCGGCCAAGTTTGTCGGCCAAAAGCGAGCTTTTCGTCAGCGTTATCCTTAACGCTTTGCGACACGCCGTCAGCGCCGCCGATCCAGAACGTGGTCGATGGAATGCCATCGTCGCGCCAGCGGGCGAGCTTTTCAGCGAGTTGGCGTGACGTCCATTCCGCGCCGCGTTCGTCCAAGAGGATTTTGCGCGCCTCGTCGGGCGTGGCGCGAAAGAGGGCGCTAGCTTCGGCGCGCGGATCGCCGGGCGGCTTGGCCTCAACCTCGACGAGATCGACGGACTTGAAGCCGAGCTGGCGGCCCGTGTTGGCGGCGCGCGTAATATAATCGGCGGCGAGCGCCGCTTCCGGCGCATCGCGCAACTTGCCGACGGCCGCGATCAGCAGCCGCAAATGTCAGCTCGACAGGGCGTCAGGGGCCGGGGCGCCGGTCCAGATTTTCTCGATGTTGTAGAACGCGCGCACCTCCGGACGGAAGATGTGCGCGACCACGTCGCCTGCGTCGACCAGCACCCAATCTGCGTGCGGCAGCCCTTCGACGCGCACGTCCTTGAGGCCCGCGTCTTTCAGTTTGCGCATCACGTGATCGGCGAGCGCCGCAACGTGCCGTGCAGAGCGGCCCGACGCCACGATCAACATGTCCGCAAGGGAAGATTTGCCGCGAATGTCGATGGCGATGATCTCCTCGGCTTTGTCGTCTTCGAGCGAGGTCAAAACCACGCGCGTAGCCGCATCGACATCGATGCCTCGCGCGGGCCGATCGGCTGCGGCGAGGTTTCCGGCGGGAGACGCGGCCGGCGCGCGTTTCAGTTCAGGCGACAGGTGTGGGCTTCCTTCTGTTACCCCAGACGTTCCAACGCTATCACTTTCGCTTCGGTTTCGCCACGGGTGCCCGCTTACGCTTACGCATGGCGGTGGAAGACTGCGGGTGGTGGCGCGCGTTCAGGAAAATCCAGTCGTTGGGCGCATTTAGGCGTTTGTCCGGCCCGGCGCCAGGGCGGGAGACGATGACGACCGGCACGGATTGGGCTACCTCGCGCCAATTCCGCCACTTGCGGAAGTTCGCCAGATTGTCCGCGCCCATGACCAGGTAGAACAGCACGCCTGGATAGAGGCGCTTCAGAGAGCGCAGCGTTTCGTACGTGTAGGCGCAGCCAAGCTGCATCTCGAGATCGGTGACAACCATGCGGGGGCCGCGCGCCTGCGCCTGCGCGGATTTCATGCGCTTGGCGAAAGGGCCGGATTTCGGCTTCAGCGGATTTTGCGGCGAGACGAGCCACCACACCCGGTCAAGCCCCAAGCGCTTCAGCGCCGTTTCGGCGACGTGCGCGTGCCCTTCGTGCGCGGGATCGAAGCTGCCGCCGAACAGCCCGATCTTCATGCCGGGATACGCCAGAGGAAGGTCGCGCCGCATGTGCTTCGGTCTTATTCTAGCATGAGGGGATGCACAGAACGCCAGGGAGCTTACCGCAGGCGTTGCAGGTGCGTCGCCCTTCGCCTACGTCGCAAGCATGCTTTCGAGCCTTTTGCGCAAGCTGACAGGCGAATCGGCCGATGAGGCGCTCACGCGGGACGAGAGCCGCGTCGCGGTCGCCGCCCTATTGGTGATCGCCGCCCATGCGGATCATAAATACGAGGACGTGGAGCGCATGCAGATCGAGCGCGCTCTCGCGGCGCGCTACGGGATCGACGCCGCGGCCGCCGCCGCACTTCGCGCAGAAGGGGAAGAGGCCGAGCGAGCTTCGATGGACCTCTATCGCTTCACCTCGCGTGTGAAGCAGCACATTCCGCACGAAGAACGCGCGGCGGTAATCGAGGCGATGTGGCGTGTGGCGCTGGCGGACGGTGAACGCGACAAACACGAAGAGACGTTGATGCGCCGCGTGACGGACTTGCTGGGCCTGGATCCACGCGATTCGATCGAGGCGCGGCGGCGTGTGGAGGCCGGCGGCTAAGGCGTCCAGTCGTCTTCGGCTTGTACTTCGGCGACCTCGTCCTGCGTGCGTGCGCGCAGCATCGCGGCGATTTCATTCACAAGGTCCCGGACGCCGGCGCCTGAAACGCCGGAAACAAGGCGGATATCCTTGCCGATCGCTTGCGCGAGGCCGGCGCGCTTTTGCTCTGCTTCGTCAGGCGGTAGCGCGTCGATCTTATTGAGCGCCACGATCTCCGGCTTTGCGCCCAGCTCTTCGCCGTAGCTTTCGAGTTCGTGGCGCACGGTGCGATACGCCGCGATTGGATCGTCTTGCGTGATGTCGATCAGGTGCACGAGCGCGACGCAGCGTTCGGCGTGGCCCAGAAAACGCGTGCCGAGGCCGGCGCCCTCCGCGGCGCCTTCGATCAGGCCGGGCAGGTCGGCCATCACGAAGCGCGCGCCTTCGCCCAGGCTGACGACGCCCAGATGCGGATGCAGCGTCGTGAACGGATAGTCGGCGACTTTCGGCGTTGCGGCGCTGACGGCGCGGAGGAAAGTGGACTTGCCCGCGTTCGGCAAACCGACAAGCCCGGCGTCCGCGATTAGCTTCAGCCGTAGCCACAGCGTGCGTTCTTCGCCTTCCTGTCCGGGATTGGCGTGGCGCGGCGCTTGGTTGACTGACGACTTGAAGTGCTCGTTGCCGAAGCCGCCATTGCCGCCACGCGCGAGCAGCACGCGCATGCCGGCCTCGGAGAGGTCGGCGATCAGCGTTTCCTTGTCTTCATCGAGCACCTGCGTGCCGGTCGGCACACGCAGCACGACGTCGGCGCCGTCCGCACCGTGGCGGCTCTTGCCCATGCCGTGGCCGCCGGTCGCGGCTTTGTGGTGCTGCTGGAAGCGGTAGTCGATCAGCGTGTTGATGCCGTCGGCGGATTCGATCCAGATGTCGCCCCCCTTGCCGCCGTCGCCGCCGTC
>JAEWNX010000209.1 GCA_023461135.1 Pseudomonadota bacterium | reverse complement strand
GTCGTCATGCGCGAAGACCAGGCGAAATTCGCGCCTTACATCCAGTACAAGCCCGGCGATCCGGTGAACCAGTGGACTGAGCTCAACCACTCACCGGCCTGGAGTACATTCTTCTTGTGGCGCGACGGCGTGCGTCAGGAGGCCAATTGCGCGCGCTGCCCTAACACAACCGCGCTGCTCGAACGACTGCCCCTCGCGCATCAGCGCGGCTATGGGCCGACGGCGATGTTCTCGGTTCTCGCGCCGAACACGCACATTCCCCCTCACACCGGCTCGGCCAATACGCGCCTCATCGTGCATCTCCCCCTGATCCTGCCGGAACGTTGCAGCTTCCGCGTCGGCAACGAAACCCGCGACTGGAAGATGGGCGACGCCTGGGTGTTCGACGACACGATCGAACACGAAGCCTGGAACAACAGCGATCAGATCCGTGTGATCCTCATCTTCGATGTCTGGAATCCGCTACTGTCGGCCGCCGAGCGCGAGCTCGTCGAGGCGATGATGAGCGCCCTCAACGAATATCAAGCGGTCGATGCTGCGAAGTATTCGCCGCGCTGAACGTCACTCTTGGATCAAGTCCGACAGTGTTTGGCGCACTGGCTCGAGCTGGCGCGCATAATTCCGCCAGCGGCCGGACGCGCGCTGATAAAGCGGTTCGCGTACTTGCCAGACGCTCGCCGTCTTCACAGCATTGGTGCGGCGATGGAAGGCGAGGCATTCTTCGCTCCACTCCAACCCAAGCTGCGAGAGCAGCCGTTCGGCCGTGGGATGCGGCGCGCGCACGAACGCATCGTACTCGAAGTCGATGACGTCCTCGCCATAGAGCGCCTTCCAATGATCCATCAGGCGCCGGTACTCGCGATAGTGATGGGCCGCGTCCGACAAATCGAGCGCATAGCCCATGCTGTGATCGAGATGCAGGAAATACACGGAGAGCACGTTGTCGAGCGGGTAACGCGTCGTGTGCACGATCTTCGCGTTTGGAAACAGCCGCTTGATCAAGCCGATATAACGGAAATTGTCGGGCCGCTTGTCGGTGACGTACTCAGCCTTGGGAAACAGTCTCGCCAACCGCTCGCGATAGCCATACGCAAGCTGCTGCAGCGTCTCGTCGCTAATATCCCGCATGCCGGCCGGAAATCCGATCTCGCGCGCCATCGCAGGCAGCAGGTCGAGTTCGCCCCCCGCCGTGACGCGCGGATGGCCGGCCAGCACTTGCTCCGTCAAGGTGGAGCCCGAGCGGAACATGCCGCAAATGAAGATCGGGGCCCGGCCTTCGCTGCTCACGGCAGGCGCTGTCGCGGGAAAGGCGCCGATTATCGCATCGGTCAGCGCCTCTTCGGCTTCCCGATCGTAGAGTGCTCTTCCGCCGGCGCTGCCACGGCTCGTGCGATTGGCCTCGACGTAAGCATCGAACGCCGCATCATATGCGCCGGCTTGATCGAGCATGCGGCCCAGCGCAAAGCCGAGGCTCGCCTGCTCCGCAAGGCTAACGTTCTGCGCGGCGAGCGCAGCCCGCACGCGCTTCACCATCGCATCGTCCGCCGAAGCGACAGGCGTTATCTGCGCCAATCGCGCCAACGCTTCGTACGCACGCGGCGCGATCTCCAGCACGCGCTCGTAGAACGCCATAGCGTCGGCGCGATGGCCGCGGTCTTCCTTGAGGTTCGCCAGATTAAACAGCGCCGGCGCGTAATTCCGGTTGACCGTCAGCGCCGCGTTGAGTTCGCGCTCCGCCTTGTCCTCGCGCCGCAGATGATCGGCGTAGATTACCGCGCGGTTGAGATGAACTTCCTCGGGCTCGCTGACGCCGCGTTTCAGAGCTTCGTCATAGGACGCGAGCGCTTCCTCGAAGCGCCCCTGCATGCGCTGCACGAAACCCAGATTGTACCAGCACGTGGGCTGGTCGGGATCGAGCGCGAGCACACGCCGATACGCCGCCTCCGCCTCGGCATGACGCCCCTCTTCGCGCAACCGCGCCGCGTCCCGGAGCAGATCCGGATTCAAGCCGCCCTCACGCGTCCCACGAGACGTTTCCGCGGTAAGCGTCGATGGCCTGGCACAGCGCTGCGATGCTTGCCCGCTCCTCCTCGCTCAATTCCGGGCGCCATATGTCGAAGATGAGGATGTAGCGATCTTCGCTGCTCCTGTTCCAGGCTTCATGCTCGATCGTATCGTCGAACACCCAGGCCTGACCTTCCTTCCAGGCGCGCACATCGTTGCCGACGCGGAATTCGCAACCCGGCGGCACGATAAGCGGCAGGTGTACGATGAGACGCGCGTTGAGCATGCCTGTATGCGGCGGGATGTGCGCGCCGGCCGCCAGCTTGGAGAACAGGATCGAGGGCGACCGCTTCGGGATGCGCGTCAGCGGCGCCGCCTCGAGCGCCGCCAGCGTACGCGGACACTTGCTCGCGCCGGTCTGCTCGGCGCCGTCCTTGAAAAGAAAGTAGGCGCTCCAATCCGAAGAGCCCGCCAAGCCTGCTTGGCTTTGCTGCGGACGCCCCGCTGCTTGCGTCACGTACGGTTTGAACTCGCTCCCGATGACGGCGCGCAACTCGGTGCAAATCTCCGCCGTCGCGTCCTCGACGTCACCTAGCCACGGAAAAGCATTGTGCTCGTAGAACTGAATCTGCGGCAGCTCCGGATAATAAAGATAGCGTGGCTCCTGCACGTAAGCGCGCTTCTTGCCGAACAGAATATCCACGGCGCTGCGAAAGCGCGGCGGTGCGCTCTCCGCCCCGACGCCGTTTTCGCCCAGTTTGCCGCGCACGAAATCCTCAAGCTCGCGCACGAGCTGCTGGTTCGCCGCCTGGGCGCGGCGCAGGCCCTCTTGCAGGTGCGGCGGCAGTGACTTGAACCGCGGCATGTATTGCAGCGCCGCCGCATAGAAGGCCGAGGCGCCGCGCATGTCGCCTGCACCCGCCATGTGATCGCCTTTCGCGATGAGCGCGCGCAGATCGTTCGGCTCCAGCGACAAGGCCCGGTCGATCGCGGCGCCACGCCCGGCATCATCCCCAAGCACTCCGCGCGCATGCGCCAACGCGAGCCATACCGACGCATCCGCGCGGTCGGCGCTGACAACCTGATCCAGGAGATCGCGCGCCTGCGCCGCTTCGCCCTTCGAGAGTGCCGCGTACGCCGCTTGCGTCAGGGCCGCAGCGTCGATGGAGGCGCTCTGCGTGCTCACGCTGTTGTCCGCGCCGGCGCGATGCGCTGCTCCCCCGCTTGCTTGGCGCCCGGCGCGTCAGCCAGCGCCACGCTCAGCACCATCGCCTGTAGCGTCGTGAGGAAATCGACCTCGTTTACCAGCAGCAGATCGTCAGCGCGCGCGGCCCTTAGGTCACGCGTGAACTGGTTGAGCAGCGCGCGATAGCGCGGCCAGGCAATTTCAGCTTCGCCGTGCGCTGACCACAGTGCGCGCCAGCGATGCAGGAACGGCGACGCGGCGCGCGCAACCTCGAGCGCCACCGGCTGCCGCGGCGCGGCTTCGGCCAGCAGGAAGTTGATGTGCTCCCGCAGCTCCCACGGGCTCATCACCTTTGGCACGTTCACTGTTTCGAACTCCAGCGTCGGCGCAGCGCCCGTCGGCGCTACCGTGCGTGCGCTCCAGCCCGGCGGTGTCGGGGCGCTCGGCGTGCGGCCTGTCGCCAGCAAGCGCAGCAGGCCGTCGCCGCCCACGGTGTCGGCGACAAGATGCACACGCGCATGCGTCTGGTCGTTGATCACGCGATGCAGGCTCCAGGTGTCGAACACCCAGCACTCGCCCGCCGCCATGTGCACGACTTCCGAACCGCAATGAAAACGCACTGTGGGCTGCGTGACGATCGGGATGTGCACCCGCATGCGCTCGCGCCAGTAATAATTGACGTCCGCATGCTCGTTGACCTCGGCGTGGCCTGACAGGCGCATCAGCCGCGTGCGCCCGAGCACGGCCCCGAGGCTTCCCAGCACCTCCAAGAGGTACGGGCGAGCGGCTGACAGAAAAGGTGTCGGCCGCATCGGCCCTTCGAACGCCTCATTGTGTGGGTCGCCATGCGCCGAAATCAGCGGCAGGAAGTCGTTGCCTTCGTAGCCAGCGGGGTGCGGCAGCCACTCGGTCTCGGCAATGGTCGCGATTTCCCGCGCCAACAGCTCGGCGTCATACTGCACGGGCAGTTGGATGAATCGGGTCTGCAATTTCATCGAAAGGGTCCAAAATCCACCCCTGAGAGTACCCCTCAGCACGGACTCCCCGCAAGGCGAGCCGCTGACGTAGGCGCGAGGGTGACGTGGCTGGACACTCGCCGCGTGTGCGGTAGCCTCCCCACGCGACGATGACACTCGACCCCAAGAGACTCGCCTCAGAGGCGGCCGCGCTCAAGGCGGCGGGCAAGCTCGACGAGGCCATCGACGTCCAGCGCCGCATCGTCGCACTGACGCCGAAAAGCGCAGTGGCCGAGCACAATCTCGCCGGCGCCCTGGGTACGGCTGGCCGCTGGCGAGAGGCCGAGACGCACATCCGCCGCGCCTTCGCCAAAGGCATCGACGCGCCGGAAAGCTGGCTCGTCCTGGCGCGCTGCGCCCAATCGTTGTCGCGCTTCGACGAAGCCGAGGCCGCATTCGTGGAAGCCATCCGCCGGCGGCCCACGCTTTGCGATGCGCACAAGGAATTGGCTCAGCTCCGCTGGATGCGCACGGCGGATGTCCATGTCGCGCTCGCCGAACTGGACAAGGCGATCGCGGCGACGCCGGACTCCGGACTGATCGTCGTCAAAGCGCGCGTGCTGCAATATGCCGGCGACGTCCAAGGCGCCTTCGCTTTTCTTTCCTTCGCCGCCGAGCGGGAGCCAAACGACCTGGCGATCGTCGCCACCGCTGCGCAAATGGCGTCAGAGCTTGGAGATGCGGCGGCGGCGGTATCGTTCGCAGAGCGCGCAGCCCAGCTCGCGCCGCTCGAACCGGTGGTGAAGGTGACGCTCATCTGCGCCCTGCTTCTCACCGGCGACGCCGCCCGCGCCGCCGTGCTCTGTGAAGAGCTTCGCCGGCGCGCTCCAAACGATCAGCACGCCATCGCGCTGCAAGCCACCGCGTGGCGCATGCTCGGCGATCCGCGCTATCGCACGCTTTACGATTACGGCAACTTGGTCTCCGCGAGTTTGATCGACACGCCGAACGGCTGGGCCGATCTCAACGCCTACCTCACCGACCTCGCGCCCGCGTTGAAGCAGGCGCATGCCTTCACGACGCACCCGTTTCACCAATCGGTGCGCCACGGCAGCCAGGCGCCTGACATCCTTCACAACGATCATCCCGCCATCCGGGCGCTGCCCAGCGCGCTCGCGGGCCCCATCAAGCGCCACATCGCCAAGCTGGGCCGCGCCGACAATCCCGTCTCCGCACGCAATCGCGGCGGCTACGCGTATCAAGGCATGTGGTCGATCCGTCTGCGCGCCGGCGGCTTCCACATTGACCACGTCCATCCGCAAGGCTGGCTCTCGTCGGCCTGCTACATCGAAGTGCCGGCCCATCTCTCCGGGAAGGAAGGCTGGCTCAAATTTGGCGAGCCAGGCATTCGCACCACACCTGCCCTTGCCGCCGAGCACTTTGTCGAACCCGCGCCCGGCAAGCTCGTGCTCTTTCCGTCGTACATGTGGCACGGCACCGTGCCCTTCGCCGACGACGCAACGCGCCTCACCATCGCTTTCGATCTGGCGCCGGCGACCGCGAGCTAGAGCGGCGGCGCGTCCGGATACGCGTCAAGCACCGGGCCGAGCGATCGCTTCAACGGGCCCAGCCACGGCTCGAACGAACGCCAGCTCTCGAGCCCCGCCGCGTTGATTGGCCGGCGCACCTGTTCCGAACTCGGCGTGCGAACGGCGCGCTTGTTCTCATAGAAGCGTAGACACGCCTCTTCG